>NZ_JBCOSQ010000004.1:0-34799 GCF_040920905.1 Butyricimonas sp. RTP31003st1_G1_RTP31003_210430
ATGCACAACATGGCGTCGTCTTTTTCAATTCCGGTTGATTCACTTCGTTCTGTGACCTTCACTGAAAAGTATGGAACGACACCTTCCATCATGGATTATGCCCGGTATAATTACGTGGCCCAACCCGAAGACAGAGGGGTACGTTTAACCCCGCCGGAGTTGGGGGTATATGATTATTATGCCATAAAAGTCAATTATCAACCGATATCGGAGGCAACTACAGCGGAAGAAGAGAATCAGGTGGTACAAGGGTGGATTGCCGAAAAAGCGAGTGACCCGATGTACCGTTATGGAAAGCAACAAATCCGAGGTGTCTATGATCCCAGTGCTTTGACGGAGGATCTAGGTGATGATGCAGTGAAGGCTGGTAATTACGGGATGGATAATTTGAAATATATCTTGAAACATCTGAACGAGTGGATGCAATCACAGGACAAAGATTATTCTTACCGTATGCATATCTATAACGAGTTGGTTTACCAGTGCCGGGGATATTTGTACAATGCCTACGTGAATATTGGGGGAGTCTATTTAACAGAACGTTTCATGGGTGATCCGAAGCCGAGTTTTCAGGTTGTACCGAAAGAGGTGCAGAAACGTAATACCCTTTTCTTGTTGAGGCATCTGAAAAATTTGGAGTGGTTGGATGATTTTGTTCATACTGGGAATTTACATGTGGGCGCTCCTAAATCACAGGAGGTGATTAGTTTCTTTGCCGGAGCATTATTGAATACCAAGCGAGTGTCCCTTTGTGCTTACTGGGAACCGAATACCTATACCCCGAAAGAATTTTTGGATGATGTTTATGCCGAGGTGTGGGAATCAACATTGAAAGGAAGAAAACCGAGGCTTTCCGAACGGTATTTACAGCAAGCCATGTTAAGCGGGTTATTCGCCCGGTTGATGCCTGCCTATAAAATAGATCCGGAACAACAGTCTCAGGGACCGATGTTTATCGGGCGGCGAGAGTGTATGTTAGGAGAGACCGGGATTAATCATGAAGAAGTTGCCGGTTTTGGTCTCCATTACGGTGTGTATAACGTGGCTCATGATTATTCCATGCATCTCTATTACCCGTTATTGCAAAGGATTGAAAAACTGTTGAGGCAAAAAGTCGGGACTGTCGACAGGGAAACGAATCTTCATTATTCCTATTTGCTTGAAATGATTGAAGATTTCAGAAATGCCCGGTGATGAAATTTTAATGAACGATATAAATTATAAATAGAAGATATGAATAAAGGTTTTATATTATCAATACTCCTGTTGGCGTTCTTTATTCAGGTAGATCCGGCAAGTGTGGTTGCGGGAAACCGGAAAAAGAAGGCAGCGAAAGAAACCGTGCAGAAGGAGCCGGAAACGAAATACGAAAAGTTATTTAAAGGGAAGACCGTGAAAACGGCAAAAGGCTTGATTACATTGCATCAAGTCGGGAAAAAATTGTATTTTGAATATCCTTTGTCCCTGTTGGGACGGGAATTCCTGTTGGGGACCACCTTTGTCGAGACCAGTGATAACGGTAATGGGGCTGTCGGGCAAATGATCAACGATCCTTTGCACATTGCTTTCACGTTGAGAGATTCAACCTTACAAATGCATGAGGTAACCCGTAAATGGGGAACAAATCCGATGCTCACCGATTCTTCGGAAGAGGGAGTACAAAAAGCGGTTCACGTGAGCACTCTGCCACCGATTCGTTATGCTTTTAAAGTGGAAACTTATAATCCGGATAGCACGGCCGTGGTGGTGGATATGACGGACTTTTTCTTGAAACAGAACAATGACTTGACTCCTTTTGCCGATGAGGGGAAGCGCGTGGCAGAATTAGGCGATGCTCAAAGGGATGTCAAGTTAAAGGAAGAACTGACACGTTTGGATGATATTAAGGCATTCGAGGATAATATTTCAATTATTTCAACCGAGACCTACACGCAGGATTTGTTGGTAAACGGTCAATATCTGGTTGTACAGGATGAACCTGTGACGGTAAAATTGAACCGGACGTTGTTGATCTTACCGGGAGAAGATCAGTTAATGAGACCACGTTTAGGTGATCCTCGTGTGAATGTTGTGACAGTAGAACGAGAAAACATGACCACTAAGGTGGATGGTTCTAAGGTTACCCATTACATGACTCGTTGGAATATACAACCGAAAGATGTTGAGAAATATAAAAATGGCGAACCTGTAGAGCCAGTGAATCCAATCGTGTTTTACGTGGATAACAATTTTCCGGAGGGATGGAGTGATTATATTAAAGCTGGCGTAGAAGAATGGAATAAGGCTTTCGAGGCGATTGGTTTTAAAAACGTACTTCAAGTGAAAACTTTTCCGGTTAACGATTCAACGTTTGACCCGGATAACATGAAATTTTTGTGCATCCGTTACGCTCCGATTGGGGTCGGAAATTTTAAAACTGGCCCTCATTGGATAGATCCTCGTTCCGGACAAGTGATAAACGCCTCTATCGAGATATTCCATGATATGTTGAGACGTATAAACTTGAAACGTTTTGTTCAAACGGCATCCTGTGATGAGGCGGTACGTACGATGAAACTGCCGTTGGAAAAATATGGGGAAGGTTTAAAGGGAATGATTGTACATGAGGTAGGGCATATTCTTGGATTCGGTCATAATCTACCGGCATCTCATGCTTACCCGACAGATTCATTGCGTTCAGCAACTTTCACGCAGAAATATGGAATCACGCCTTCTATCATGGATAATATGGGGTATAATTACGTGGCTCAGCCGGGAGATAAAGATGTCGTGTTAATTCCGGAAAGATTAGGGGTTGCGGATTATCATACCGTGAAGGTAGCCTATCAGCCTATATTTGATGTAAAGACGCTTGAAGATGAACAGAAAGTGGTAGAAAAATGGATTTCAGAAAAGGTGGGCGATCCGATGTATCGTTTTGACCCGGAACCGTATACCCTGACCATGTTTGATCCAACATCTTTGCCGGAAGATCTAGGGGATGATGCGATTAAAGCAAGTACTTACGGGATTAAGAACCTGCAATATCTAATGGAAAACATGAACGAGTGGTTGGATAAGGAAGATATTGACTACACGTATCGTAATATGATTTACCGTTACGTGGGATATTACTACAAACGTTATATCTTCAACGTGTTCATGAACTTGGGTGGTTTCTATTTGAACCAGCATTACGTGGGAGATCCAGTTGCTACTTTTGTTGCCGTCCCGAAGGATATACAGAAGAATTCGTTGAAATTCGTGGTTGAGCAATTAAAGAATATAGATTGGATAGATCGGCCGGAAGTGGTGGAAAATTTAGAATTCGATGGTTCCAAGGCCCGCCAGATTTTAAAAGACTTCTTGTCAAAAGCTGATGAAGAGACCGATTTGTTTAGTACTCGTCGCATTTCTTTAGTTGCTTACCGGGATAAGGGTAATTATAGTCCGGAAGAGTATCTGGAGGATTTGTATAAACTGATTTGGGAACCGACAATCAAAGGACGTAATTTAACAGAGGCAGAACGGGTATTACAAATTGCATTCCTGACAAACGTGCGTAATACTGTTGACATTAATGGAAACCGGGAAAACGCTTCTCGTTATTACGCTAAATCACAATCTATGCTACAAGAGTCTGCCGAGCTGGTGCGTAATCGACAGGGTAACCGTATACTGGAAGTTTCTGGTTTCGGTAGCCGTTGGTTGGTCGAAAATTTGGCTGTTGATAACCCGAATCATTTGTGGTATAATCTTTATTTGAAGGTGATAGAACAAGTGAAAAAACGCCAAGGTTCCGGTAATGCGGATACAAAGGCCCATTACGATTATTTAATGTTTTTGATCAATCGCTCGTTAAGAAGTTGATTGTATCTGTTGATTTGTGGTTGACTAGGTCATTTCGGGTGGTTCCGAAATGTTTTAAGAGGGTGCTTCGGCATCCTCTTTTTTTGTGATGTTGTGTAAACTAGGGAAGAGCTAGGGTAATATAGTCCTTTTGCTAGGGTTAAACTATCTCTGGGGCGTTTCAAGAGTCTTTTAAAAGCGTTGCCCCGGCATTGGGGGATGAGGCAGAAACGGGATGGAATGGTGGGAGTAACGTTTGAGAGAGAGTATAAGCTTGGGATAAGGGTGGGTTTACCTTGTTAAAAGGCAACGTGTGTGTTGAAATTAAATTTACTTGTTTTGTGGAAGTTTCTTGTCATAAAATGTGCCTATTAAAATTTGGGTTGATACAGCAAATTTTATATATCCGACTTTTATCTATTTGAAAGATTGTATATTATGTTTCGTGTCTGATGAAAAATATTGATGAGAATTCAATGAAAACATACTTAAAAAACGATCGTTTATTGCGTTGCAAATATAAGCTATTTTTGGCTATCTAAAAATTTTTTGCGAAAAATTTCTATCCAAGTAATCAATGGGTTGCATTTTCATCTCAATGTAAAATTTTTGATTAAAATTAATATTAATAAACGATCGTTTTTTATAATATTATAATGGTTATAATGCAAATGTCAATGATGAAAATATCGCTTATTATATCCACGTATAATCGACCCAGTGCGTTGAAATTGTGCTTGGAAAGCGTTAAGCGGCAAAATCGGTTACCTGATGAAGTTATTATTGGGGATGATGGTTCCGGGGATGAAACCGCAGCTTTAATTCGTGAATTTCAAAAAGATTTTCCTGTACCGTTATTACATGTGTGGCAGGAAGATAAAGGATTTCGTGTCGGGAAAATACGGAATAAATGTATTGCAAAAGCCAAGTACGATTATATCGTACAAGTGGATGGCGACATGGTTTTGCATTCAAGTTTTATAACGGATCATCTTTCGTGTGCTCGTAGGGGATATTATATAAAAGGGGGCCGGGTGAATATAACTAGAATGGAGACAGAACGATTATGTAATCGTGAATATACCCCGTTAGGATTTTTTACATGGGGCTTGACGAGAAGGGAAAATGCGATTCACTGTCTATTTTTGGCCAAGTGCTTGGCTCCGTATCGTAAAACTCGTCCGGGATTAGGATGTAATACTTCTTTTTGGCGGAAAGATGCTTTGCGAATCAATGGCTATGATGAATATTACGTTGGATGGGGTGGGGAAGATTATGATTTCAGCGTGCGTTTGTTGAACGTGGGTTGTAAAAAAATAGCATTAAAATTTGCCGCCATTGGGTTTCATTTGTGGCATGAAGATAAATACATGGAGAATCGGAAAAAGAATTTTGATTATTACAATGAGAAGGTCGAGCAAAAAGCGATATGGTGCGAAAATGGGATCGATCAATATTTAAAAGATAATAACGAAATGTGATGAAAAGCATTTTTTATTACATGGAGTGTTATATCCGTCTTTTGAAATACAGACGACGTTTCTATAAAAAACAAAAGGCGTTAGGGTTTATTCCGGATATAAGGTCAACCGACGAGACATTGGATAAAATATTACGGGAGCATTGTTCTGTCAGTCGATTTGGGGATGGAGAGTTCAATCTTTTACGTCAGAAAGGGAATGGATTTTGCGCTTTTAATCAATCCTTGGCCGAAAGATTACAAGAAGTGCTAACGGCACCCCTTCCCTGTCATATTGTTTGTTTACCTTATGCGCTTGTTTCACGAGAAAACTTGAACTTGCGTACGAAAGTTTTCTGGTTATCTTATTTTATAAAAGCGTACGATGTTTTCATTCGCTATCTGAAATCGGGATACGTGTATTACGATGCCTCGTTTACTCGATTTTATTTTGCGTACAAGGATAAACGTGTATGTGAGGGGTATTTGGAAAAGATACGACAAATATGGTTTGATCAGGATATTCTCTTGATAGAGGGTGAATATAGTCGTTTGGGAGTAAATAATGATCTTTTTATTCACGCTCGTTCATTGAAACGGATTTTATGTCCTGCGAAAGATGCTTTTGAGAGATATGTTGATATAATGTGTGCCGCTCGAAAATATGGAAGTAATAAATTGATTCTTGTTGCTTTGGGGCAAACGGCAACCGTGTTGAGCTATGATTTGGCTAAATTAGGTTATTGGGCGATTGATATAGGGCATGTTGATATTGAATACGAGTGGTTTTTACGGGGTGCGAAAGATAAACTTCCGGTAGCCGGGAAGTATGTTAATGAGGCAAAAGGTGATGTTTTTCGTGAAAAGAAAATCCAGGATGAAAATTACGAGAAAACGATTGTAGAACGCATTTCCGGTTTATCATGTTAAAAATGTTCGTGCGGGAGAAAACGTGGAGATTATTATTCCTGCTTGTCGGTTTTTTGTCGGGAGGCCTTGGAATATTATACGGGATGACTTTTCATTATATTCTTTTGAGCATGGTGTTGTTTTACGCCATCTTGGATTGGGATTCATGTGTGGAGCGGTTACGTGCAGGACGAAAATATATATTGGTGTTCATCGGTTATTTCCTGTATTTAGTTCTACAAACGTTTTTCTTATTTGGGGATTCCGGTATAGAAGGAAATGCGCATTATGGCATATTCGAGACGACACTGCTTAATTTTATTTTGGTACCCGTGTATGTTGCCATGTTAAAAGGATGGTTGACGGTTCCTTTACTGAAACGTTTCCTGTTTTTATTTTGTGCGGGATGCGTGTTATTGAATGGGTATATCGTGTTCGATTTATTGGCAGGAGAAGCATTCTCGAATGCTCAGGAGGCTTTAGGGCGTTTATACATAAATCGTTTTGGCGAGAATAAAACCTCTCTTTTGGGAGGAAATTTATTGCTGGAGCCACAAGTTTTTTACATCGTTTTGGCGGCGCTGGTTTCGTACGGGTTGATTTTTTGGAGTGGTCGGAAGCGTGTGAAGTTGGCGTGTGGCATCATGTTTCTGTTGTTACTATTATTCTTGTCATTCACCGTGTCGAAAGCCGGTATTTTGGCCTTTTCTCTCGGTTTTATAGTAATGAATATATGTTTTATGAAACAAAACGCATGGAAGTTTTGTTGGGTATTTTCTGTTTGTGTATTGTGCATAGGTTTTATGTTGTTTGCATCAGATAGTTTTGAACAGAAATATAAAGAGAGGGTGGACGAAGTTTTAACCGAAGTTATGAATGTCAGGCAAGGCATTTATGACGGGAGTACGATTGCGCCTAGAATTGGGTTTATTCGGGAAGCTTATAGGCATGCTAACGAATTTGCAGTTTGTGGGTTAGGAGTTTATGCTAAGGAGCGGGTGAAGATCTGGTTGCGGGATTCGGATGCGGGGCTTGGAGAATTTAGGAACGTGCATAATACATTTTTACATTATTGGATACAGGGTGGCATTTTAGGGATCAGTTTGGTCGTGTTTCTTTGGGGTGTACCGCTCTACTGCATGGTGAAAAATCGGAAATATTCTTATCTGATAATTTCCCTTGTGGTCGTTGTTGTCATCACGAATAGCACCTGTATTTTATTGGATTTGAATAATTCGAGATTGATAATTGTGTTATTGTCTTCCATGTTTTATTTTCATGGGGATGTTTTTTATGAATTAGAAAAAAGTTGATTGTGTCCCAAATAGATTTTTCCCGTATTTGATAATCAAGTGAATATCAAATCATGTATATTTGTGCCATAATTGAAGATTATGGATCAAATGGTAAGGTTTCAGAAGTATTTTTTTCTTGCGACAGGTTTCTTGTTGGGAAGTTTAATCCCCTTGTTTGGCAATGCGTTTAATTTTATACTCATTGTTTTCATGTTTGTGCAGATTGGCATGAATCGAAAGGAAGTATTGGCAAACTTGCGGCAAGAGCGAAAATATTTGTGGGCGATGATTATTTTCTTGGGTTATTTTTCCTTGCACACGATGATTGTGTTGTTGAAAGGGAATCCTGTTGCGGAACCAAGTTACGGTACATTCGAAATCTTGATCTTGAATTTTATACTTGTTCCCGTGTATGTTACAACTTTCAGGAGCTGGCTAACACCTGAATTATTACGACGATTTCTAACTTATTTTTGTATAGGATGTTTCTGCATAAATGTTTATATCTTTTTTGCTTTAACCGGGACAAAATTATTTTCAGATCCGGTAGGGACGTTAAATTTGATATACAATACGCGATTTGGAGAAAATCGATTCGTGTTAGGGGATAAGTTCTGGTTAGAGATTCAGGCACTAATGCTCGCCGTGTCGGCACTTATATCTTATTTCTTGATCATCAAGGAAAGACAAAATGGAAAGAAAATCATGTTCATATTTTTGTTTTTGGCCTTGCTTGTTTTTCTTTCATTTACCGTTACCAAATCTGCTATTATAGGATTTTTGGCTGGATTTTTTGTGCTTAATATTTACTTGTTTAAAAGGTCCTGGGTAAAAGTACGTTATAAACTAGCAACGGTTATATTGATCGTTTTATGTGGCTTTGTCTTGTTGGATAACGTCGCCATGTATGAAGCAAGGATGCAAGAGGTCAGGGAGGAAATCGAGAATGTTAGGAGGGGGGAGTTCTCGGGGGGAACTATCGTTCCCCGGGTTGCATTTATTCGGGAGAGTTTTAAGCATTTTGATGAATTTGGTCTGTGGGGATTGGGGGTTTCTACGAAACATCGTATAAAAGCATGGTTCGATGCCTCTGACATGAATATTGCTCGCTATAAAAATGTCGGTAATATTTTTCTACAGTATTGGGTTACAGGTGGAATACCGGGCTTGGCTTTTGTACTTTTTTTATTTGTCGCACCGGTTTACAGGATGATCCGGAAGAAAAAGATTTCTTATTTGATTATAGGCATATTGCTCCCATTTTTTGCGGTGAGTAATACATGCGTTACCCTCTCTTGGGCCAATTCCAGGTTGTTCATGTTACTCTTTCTGGCTATGTTTTGCTTTTACGGTGATCTTTTCGCCCGACTTGAAGAGTTTTCGGAGGATGAACCTGCTTTTGACAAGAGTTCAATATAACTCACCGTGTTTTTATTGAATTTGCATTAGGTCGTTTATTCGTTACCTTAAAATACCCCTAATCTCGTGTTTCTACATTTACAGGTTTAGAAATTTTCAATAAAAAATAGGTTTGAATTAATGTGAAATATTGTTATTGAGATGTTATGATGTTGGCATCATATGGTGAGCCGCTCCCATTCCGCTCCCATTCCTCCTCTATTCCGCCCCTATTATAATAATGAAATATTAAATTAAAATAGTAGTTGTTAATGTAGGGGATAAGTCTATTATAACAATTTAGATATAGGATAATAATTCCATCAGATGGAAATTTTATCAAAATGCTCACTTTACTGGGACAAATCATCGCATACTCAAATCACTCGCTAGCGAGGTTGAGTCTTCGGGATAAAAATGTGAGATCGAAGGGACAGAAGGGGAACTTCCCTCCAAACGGGATTATAACGTGGGTTTAATACCCTAAAATGGGGCGAAGGAAAAACAATTACTTGTGTCGAACTTGTATTATTTAATAAGTTTACCCTTGCGACTAAGTTTAATAGTGAATCCGAAATTATCTTTAAACAGATCTCCTAAATCGCCGTAGATACCTGTTTCCACGGCAAACGGTAAGTTTTTGAATGGCAATGTTACTTCCAATGCTCCGGAGAATTGATTCTTTTTCATGGGACTTCCGTAAATACCGTAGTTCCTGGAATAGGAAAGCATGAGTTTATAAGGAGTGGTTTGCCACGCCATACCTTTCATCCCGATGTGGTGGGCTATAACCCGGTTGTTAATGATTCGGGTGATACCTCCGGAAAGACCGGGCGTCATGAACGGGCTACCGATAACTCTCTCGTATAAAGTCCATCCACTTCTGTATTCGCCATTGTTGAAATAGTTGTCGCATCCGCCAAGTATTTTTCGGCCATAGAAGTGACTGTTCGGGTCTTGTTTCTCCATTTCTTCCGGGGTGGCGGGACGGTCATGCCGGGAGCCGGATTGGTATTTCGTGTAATAGAATTCATAAATAACGTCCGTGATCCATTGATCCTTTTTCTTGGAACCATAATAAAAACAATAAGTTCCATCCGGGAAAGAGCGAAAATCCGTACCCGAACCATCTTCAAAAGGGATGTCGTGGTAGAAAGATAAAATATAGTTGTCTGCCAAATAATTAATGGTCAAATGTTCCCTTCCCAGGTGATTTCCTAACGCATTGATCGAATCGCTTACACTGGCCCCGGTTCCTCCTTCTTTGGCACAAATGATTCGGATATAATCCTTGAATGATGAAGGTTGTTTGCCTCTATCGGGAGAGGTTCCTGCCCATTGAGCCCAATGTTCAAGGCCGACAATGATTTCCCAGCGTTGATGAGGCTTTATTTTTAAGAAAGCTGATTTGTTGTGTAAACGGGTGTCTTCCACGTAACGATCGTCAATCATCATGTAGTCTGCCCAGTTGAATTTAATAGATAAAACTCCTTTGGTACAGGGAACTTTCATGTATTCACTATTCAAATTATATCCCGGGAAAGTTCGGGAGTTTCCGGAACGGATGAAATTTCCGTTCGTAGAGGAAATACCGTTATATTCTTCCTTGGGATGAATCATTCCGAGGTCTAGGCGAAGATTCCGCCAGCGTGCGCTCGCGTAAAGCTGGTCTAAAATAACGTTGTTGTCCGGACGGGATAAAAATCCCGCGGCAGATACTCCATAAGCGAATTGAATTTTATGGCGATCCGTGAAATCCGAGAAAAGACCTACTTCCAGTAAGGCCCCGTTTCCGTTGGGAATTAAACCATGTTTGTTGTTTATTGCCCAAAAGGGTAATGTATTCTGGTATGCCACGAATCCTGTAAGTGAAGTTTTGTAGTCAACACTTCGTTCTTGTCCCTGCGAGTAAAAAAATAGTAGGGACATCAAGATGGATAATGCTGTTTTTTTCATTTCGCTGTTTTACGCACGTCGTTATTTTTGCTGGGACAAAAGTAACTTTTCTATGATAGAAATATCTTCTTTGTAAGTTAATTTAATATTAAATGGTAAACCTTTGGTTATTTTAATGTGAATCTCCGGCATATATCGTTTAACAACCCCACAATCGTCCGTGCTGAAAAATTCGGGGTCCGTCAGCGCCTTGTTATAGGCTGCTGTTAAGATGTCAGAATGAAATCCCTGAGGGGTCTGAACCTGAAAGAGTGTGGAGCGATCCGGGATGTTGTTCACGAATTGGCGAGAGGTATCGCTTTGTAATATCGTGTCGGTTGAAGGTATTGCCGTGGTGCAGGCTTTGTGGTTTTCGAGTGTTTCAATGACACTATCTATGATTTGCGACGTGACTAGCAGGCGAACGGCATCATGGATGATTAAATTACATTTCTCTTCTTTATACACGTTTAAGGCGGCGAGAGTAGAGTGATAGCGTTCTTTGCCCCCCGGGACAATATGTTTCACTTTTTGAAATCCTTCAAGGCGAACAATTTCTTCCGTTTCCTTGATGTAATCTCTGTGTACGACAATGATAATTTCATCAATGCGTTCATGTTTTTCGAATATGTGAAGCGTGTGTGCCAATACAGTTTTCCCGGCAATTACGATGAATTGTTTGGGTAACTCGCTTCCTAGCCTTCGTCCGGAACCTCCGGCTAGAATTACTCCGATATTTTTCATTCTCTTGATCCTGTTTTTAACCTTTTATTTTTGAGGAATTTCAGATGTTAACACGAATTCCAATTCTCCGCCGTTCATGATCTCGTCATGAGTAATCCAAGTACGATTGAGTTCGTCTCCATTTAGCAAGACTTCCTTCACATAGATATACTGATCATTTTCCCGGTTTGCTTTAATGACAAATTTACGGTCTTGTCCCAGCTTGATGGTTACTTTCTTAAACATGGGTGTTCCCAGTTGATATTTACCGTCACTAGGGTTCACGGGATAGAAACCCATGGCAGAGAAAACATACCATGCAGACATTTGCCCGCAATCTTCATTGCCACAAAGTCCGTCGGGACGATCCGTGTAGAGTTCCCGTCTGATTTTATCCACGTAATATTGTGTTTTGTTGGGCGTATCCGTGTAATTGAACAGGTAAGCCACGTGGTGAGAGGGTTCGTTCCCTTGGGCGTACTGCCCGATCAACCCGCTAATGTCGGGAGAAACATTGTCCCCCTCGATGGTTGAGGGTAGGGTGAACAAACTGTCCAGTTTGTTGGCGAAAGCGGCTTTTCCCCCGTGTAACGCTATAAGTCCCTCCACGTCATGTGGTACAAACCATGAATATTGCCACGCGTTTCCTTCGGTGTAATCATCATCCCTGTGGATTGAGGCGAAGGGGGAAAAAGGCGTTTTCCACTTCCCGTCGGAAAGCTTTGCCCGCATGAACCCGGTAGAGGAATCGAACACGTTTTTATAGTTCTTAGAGGCTTCCATGAAATAGAGGTAGTCATCTTCTTTATTCAAAGCTTTGGCCATTTGAGCCATACACCAGTCATCGTAGGCATATTCGAGGGTTTTGGAAACAGATTCTTTTTCGAGGTCACAGGGAATATAGTTATAAGTTCTGAATAGTCCCAGTCCATTTCCTTGGGATAGAGACGTTTCTTTCATGGCCTCGTAGGCTTTTTCAACATCGAAATCCCGAATACCTTTCAAGTAAGCTTCCGTGATAATGGGGATGGCGTGATTCCCGATCATGCAATGACTCTCGTTGCCCATCAGTTCCCAGTTCGGGAGCAAGCCGTGAGCCTCGTAATGGCGAATGAATGATTTTATCATGTCATTTACCCTGTTCTTCTGGGTGATCGTGAATAGGGGATGAGCGGCACGGAAGGTGTCCCACAATGAAAATACGGTGTATTGATTTGCTTTACCCACGCTATGAATTTCTCCATCCGGTCCTTTGTAATTCCCGTGTGCGTCAGAGAAAAGATAGGGAGCCAGGTAGGCATGGTACAATGCCGTGTAAAAAACTCTCATTTCTTCTTTGCTGGCACCTTCCGCTTTAATCTTGGATAATGTTCGTTTCCATCGTTGTTTCGCCTCCCGTTTCACTTTGTCAAAACTCCAATGAGAAAGTTCTTTGTCTAGGTTTGCGGCGGCTCCCTCGCAGTTTGCGGAGGAAAGGCTTACTTTCACGAGGACCTTGTTGGTGGTTGTTCCGAAATCAATGAACGCGTATCCTTGATTGGAAACAAGTTTCTGCCCGTTCTTTAATAATTTCAGCGTGTCATTTCCAGCCCAGACATCAACATCTTGAGAGAATTCCATGAAAAAGTAAACGTTATGTTCTTTTGCCCATCCGGTTGATTTCCGGTATCCTTGTATGGTCCGGTTATTGATTTTCTTGATCGAGGTCATCACGGTCCGGTCCCAGTTACGTGCGGTTGTCAGGTCGAGAGTTAATCCGTAAACCGAGTTGGTCGGGTATTGATAGGAGTGCATCCCGCAACGAGAGGTTACCGTTAACTCGGTCTTAATCCCGTTGTCGAAAGTCACGCTATAATATCCCGGTTCAGCCGTTTCGTTGGTATGAGAGAATTTGGCGTATCCTTTCGTGATGAAATCGATCGCTTTTTCTCCCGCTTGAGGGCGGGTCGTGACAGGCAACAGACGAATGTCCTGTAAGTCCCCAATACCTGTTCCGCTCAAGTGCGAATGGGAAAACGAGGATATAATACTATCGCTGTAATGATAACCGGAACACCACTCCCAACCACTTCTTGGATTATCCGGACTAAGTTGGATACCACCAAACGGGACGGTCGCCCCGGGGAAACAATGTCCCTGACCGGCAGTGCCGATGAATGGATCAACAAAATCCGTTACTCGAGTTTCTTTTTCTCTTTGGCAAGATGTCAAAAGGCCGATAAAACAAAGCAGGAGTAGAAGGAGTCGTGTTCTCATGGTGTTTAGTCTAATTGTTTAATTCAGTCCATACAAGTGCGGATGCTCCATAAATGGCAGCATTCGTGGGAAGAGACGAACGAAGTATTTTGATTTTTTGTTTAAATATATACAGCATATTGGCTTCCATTTGTTCCTGTGTGGTTTTGAAAAGCCATTCACCCGCGTTGGCTACCCCTCCTTGAAGGAATATCGCTTCCGGGCTGATAATGGCTACTAGGTTAGCCAAGGCTTTACCCAGTTGCTCGCCCGTGATCCGGAAGGCCTCCAAGGCGATCGGGTCTCCTTTTTGTGCTGCGTCATATACTTTTTTGGCCGTGATTTCCGTGTAAGGAATATCTCTTAATGCGCTAGGCGTATTTTCCAAGGCGAGTAATTCGCAGGCGGTGCGCTTTATTCCGGTGGCTGAGGCATATGTTTCCAAACACCCCCGGCGTCCGCAATTGCAGTATCTATCCCCGCCGCAAATCAGCGTGTGCCCCACTTCACCTGCCAGCCCGTCATGCCCGTACACTAATTTCCCGTTCACCACGATGCCACTTCCCAAGCCTGTTCCCAGCGTGATCACGACGAAGTCTTTCATCCCTTTTGCCCCGCCGTACACCATTTCGCCGATAGCGGCAGCTTTTGCGTCATTCGTGATAAAAGCGGGTACGCCAAATTGTTTGGTCAAAAGTTCTACCATCGGGATGGTTCCTTTCCAGGATAAGTTTGCCGCATTTTCGATGGTTCCGTTGAAGTAGTTCCCGTTGGGAGCGCCGACCCCGATACCGACAAGTTGCACGTCTAATTTGTCCAGTTCTTTCTTCACTGTTTTGTACAGGTCCTGAACAAAATCTTGTGGTGTGTTATATGCAGTTGTGGGTAATGAGCCATTTGCCAGACAGTTACCGCTTTTATCAATGATGCCGAATGCGATATTGGTTCCTCCAATATCAATACCTAGTGAGACAGTTGTTTGCATAATAATATATAAATTTGACAACAAAAATAATTGCAACCTAATGCGTGGTTAAAAGTAATAAAAAAAAATAAGAGACCGATGGGGCGATCTCTTATTTAATTACTAACTACTAACCTAAACATACAAACTTATGAAAAAAAACTGTGTCTTCTATCTGTTTTCTACATTACAAAGATAGGGGGTATTCCTATATTCGATAGTTAATAGATCGTTAATCTTTTCTGTAAGGAGATTTAAATCCTGATGAAAAGGTGGAACGGGATAAACCTTCGGGAATCAGAGTTTCAAGTAAAAATCTTTGGTTAGGTTCGCGTAACTCTCGTGAAGTATATGTCTCTCTATTTCAAGAGTTATCGAATCTTCTACGAAGTGTTTTTTTACTTTCGAGAGTTCGATGAGTTGACGTTTTGGTGCCTTGTCGGGAGTGGGGTAAACTGTTGATAATTTGTTAACAAACCATTTTTTGCTTTGGGTTAATTCTATAAAATGTTTGGCTTCGTTAACAGGTAGTATGACACAAAGTTTGCCTTCTGGTAAGAGTAAATTGTCGCTAACTTGGAGAAGATCCTCGTGTGATAATGTTTCGCAATGCCGGGCTAACGTACGATTGAGTTCCGGGTTTTTAGTAGAATTGATAAAGAAAGGCGGGTTGCAAACAATGATGTCGTATTTATACGGGGGAGCAAATGCTTGCACTTCACCTTGAAAAAGATGGATACGTTCCCGCCACGATGTACTGTTTGCGTTTTCCCGTGCCTGTTCAAAAGCTGCCGGATCAATTTCAATAGCATCAATAATTAATTCGGGATTGCGTTGTGCTGCCATGATGGCTATAAGTCCGGTTCCCGTACCGATATCAAGCAAACGTCGTGCATGGGTTACATCAGTCCACGCTCCCAAAAGGACACCATCCGTGCCGACTTTCATGGCACATCTTTCTTGCCGAATGGTGAATTGTTTGAATTGAAAATAGTCGTTTGCCATGACGGGATAATGGGTTTGTAAAGTTTGAAAGTTTATAAGGTTTATAAAGTCTCACTATGTTGGTAGAGATATAACTTTATAAACCTTACAAACTTTATGGACTTTATAAACTTATTCTTCTTTCTTTTCTTCTTCCGGTTCGTCGAAGTTCAGAAGGTTCTTGTCTAATAATAAGTTATACCATTGGATCATTTTCCGCATGTCTGAAACGTAAACGCGATCCGCATCATATTCCGGGATGACAGATTCTATATAATTCGTGATAACGGCGGATGATTCTTTGTGATTAATAGCCGGTTTACCCTCTTCTTTTTCATACATACGTTTGAACACGGTTTTCAGAGGCATGTCTTCATCTTCCGTGTAAATTGAAATATCTTCGAGGGCGATAATTTTAGCATTAGAATATGCAGGAAAGCGTTTCCCGTCAAGTAATGATTCTACAATCAAGGCGTTTGCGGTGTTATTGATTAATTTGAATAACCCGGGTTTTCCTGATATGGATAAAATTTCTTTCAACATATTGCTTTCTTTTTGTGTTTTGTTATTGGTGGGCAAAAGTACGAATCAATGTTTAAAAGTAAAAGCAATGAAATATTTATTTTTTTAATTTCAATCCACTCTACCCGACTAATTGATGCCCCGTTGTTTTTTGATTTTCTCGTAAGCCTCGTTGATGGCCATGAATTTTTTCTCGGCAGCCTTACGAATATCTTCTCCCATGTATCCGACTTTGTCCGGGTGGTTTTCGATAGCCATTTTCCGGTAAGCTTTTTTCACTTCCTCGTCGGTAGCGGAGGAACTGATGCCTAGAATGCTATAAGCAGAATCCAAATCGTCATAGTACATGGCTTTGATTGACTGGTACGTGGTTGAATCAATTCCCAGTAAATTAGCTATTTTATCCAGCAGGGAAATTTCGTGTTTACATACCGTTCCGTCGGCTTTGGCCAGTCCGAACAGGAAATATAATAATTGTGTACGGGAATAGACGTTCATGTTCATGCGGATCTGGGTACAAACTTGATCCACCTCGATGTCTTTGTTCAATAGGTCCTTGATAATCGTCAAGGCCTCTCGCTCTCCTTCCAGCCCGAAATTATCCCGGAAAAATTTTTTCACGTAGTCCAGTTCGTTGCGGGTCACTTTTCCGTCGGCTTTCATCAAGGCCGTTGCCAAGACGACAAGGCTCAGCAAAAAGTCACCTCTTCCCGTGGGGCGGGTACCCGGATCGTTCGCCGGGCCAGATGTTACAATTGTTGCCGTGTCGAATGTGGAACCGATGAAATAACCGAACAGGGCTCCGATGGGACCTCCCATGACAAAACCTAAACCTGCTCCTATCCATTTTCCGTATTTTGCCATATTATGCTTGTTTTGAATGAATATTGTTTAATTGATGAATGATGGAAAGGATTTGTTTTATTACCTTGTCATCATTATTGTTGTAAATTACGAAATTCGATTTCGATTGTTTTATTTCATCGAGCATTTGATTGTTGATACGTTCAATCACTTTCTCCCGGGTGGTAGCGTCTCTTGAGATCACCCGTTCCACGCGGGTTTCCAAGTCTGTCGAGATTAGAATAATGTAATCAAAAAGGTGTTCGAGTTTTGCTTCGAACAGAATGGCCGATTCGAAGAACAGAAACGGGCGTCGTTGTGCCGAACACCACGTCATGAAATCCCGTGTTACGGCAGGATGAACAATGCCATTTACTTTCTTGATCGCTTCCTTATCATTGAATATGATTGTTGCCAACCGTTTTTTATCCAGGTTCCCGTCGGGCTGGTAAATGTCTTTGCCAAATAGCTCGGTTAAATGTCTCTTGATTTCTTCATCCCGGTTGATTAGCTCGGATGCCTTGGAGTCACTAATATACACGGGGTACCCCAATGTCTCGATAATTTTGGCTATCGTGGATTTTCCACTTCCGATGCCTCCTGTCAAACCAATTTTTAGCATGGGATTATTTTTTCTTTTCGATAAGATACTCGACGGTTTCCGGGGTGAATACCAAGTCTTTTATGTGACGGGGAGATCGCTCGATCAGGATTTTCAAGGATGCCGGGTTGTTCTTGATTTGGTTGTAATCCACGTAGAAAGAGAAACTGGTGTCGGAAACTACTTCATAGCGGCTTAATCCCACGTCAAATGTCACGTCAATGGAGTGAGGGAACAGGCGGATCAAAAGTGAGTCCGGGAGATTTTTAACGACGAGGGGTACTGTTTTTTTAGATTCCGTGAATCGTTCCACTTCGACCTTGACTTTTGCGTCATTTTCATTGATCTGGGTTCCGTAGATTTCCTCAAACGATACGGTTTTGGTCACGTCTTTCGAGAGGTTTTTTAAAGAGATCGGTTCCGTGTACACCGCTTTTAGCGTGTCAAGAATGGAGGCTGGTCCACTGATGTCCACGTAATCGGGGGTAACAGAAATATCGTTTTTCAGCATGTACTGCCGTTTTAATGTGTAATCGACCCGGGGAATTACCGGAACTCTTTTACTTTCGAATCGAGAGAACTGAAACGTGATACTTTCCGGTTTAATGGAGATTAGCTGGATGTCCGTGTTCAATTGAGAACTGATGCGATCTTTGATCTCGGAAGTGTTCACCGTGTATTCCAACTGGTCTTTTTTGTCCAGTAATGAGTTCACGTTAAGCACGATCGGTAGAAAAGAGGTGCTGATGCTGTAACGCAGTAAGGCGAAACCGTGAGCCTTTATGGCCAACGTCATCTCTTTGGGTGGTTCGGAAACGAGTAGTTTCCCTTTAGGGAAATCCGTGTATTTTATCGGGTAGGTGATTTCCGTGGTATATTCTTTATTCAATGCGTTTAAAAACCATAGCACTGTCGCGATGATAACGCATATCCCGTACGTGACTACATTACGTTTGATGTGTAATTCATGGGATGCACCGAAATAACTGAATATTTTACCGATAAGACCACGCATATAACGAAAAGTTTATAATGTTTGTAAAGTTTTTAAGGTTCATAAAGTTCGTCTTGTTATCTTGTGAACTTTATGAACCTTATGAACTTTATAAACTATTTGCTAGCCGGAACGTCCGTCATGTCTTTCACGATGGCTTCCTTACTTACTTTTAATCTGGCTTGACTTTCTACTTCAATGATAACGGTAAAGTCGTTGATCTCGACAATTTTTCCGAAGATTCCCCCGGTTGTCATGACTTTGTCGCCTTTCTTCAATTCATCCCGGTATTTTTTCAATTCTTTTTGTCTTTTCATCTGGGGTCTGATCATGAAGAACCAGAATACAACGACAATAAGAATAAGGGGTAAGAATTGCATGAAAGCGTTACCTTGTGTAGCAGTTTGTTGTAATGTTAACATGAAAATTGTGTTCATAAATTTACTTTTTTATTTATTCTTGATATTTGCGATTATTTTTAGTTCAATCACTTTTTCCGGAACGTTTGCAAAGATATTAATTACTTTGTATTGTTTACCATATCTGCCCGAAGAGTTAAATTCAACCTCGATTTTTCCTTCTCCTCCCGGCGGGATCGGTTTTTTGTCATACTTGGGGGTAGTGCAGCCACAACTGGCCTCCACGTTTAGAATAACAAGACTTTTGGTCCCCGTGTTTTTGAAACGGAACGTGTGCGTGACGATTTCTCCTTCTTGCAGGTCGCCAAAGTTGAATGATTTTTGCGGGAATTCAATTTTGGCAATCGTGTTAGAATCATTCACGCTGGTCGGGGGGTTTACTTCCTGTTCGTTTTGTTTTTTACTTTTGCTGTCACATGAGCAGGCGAGCATGATCCCTAAAAAGATGTAAAGTAGTCCCTTCAGCATATGTAATTAATTTGACAACGAAAATACGACATAATATTTAAAAAATAAGATGCCTCATAGAATAATTTTTATCCTTGATGTATTGCATGGTTTCAATGCCAATATCGAGATGTTG
Organism: Butyricimonas sp. RTP31003st1_G1_RTP31003_210430; assembly: GCF_040920905.1. Lineage (NCBI taxonomy): Bacteria > Pseudomonadati > Bacteroidota > Bacteroidia > Bacteroidales > Odoribacteraceae > Butyricimonas > Butyricimonas sp. RTP31003st1_G1_RTP31003_210430. Next base: position 19,693 of record NZ_JBCOSQ010000004.1, read on the forward strand.
CCGGACGAAATTTTGCGTGACGATTTTGTCTGATTCAGACGTTTTTATGCCGTCGGAAATCATGGGCCTGTCTGATATTAGCAATAAGGCTCCCGTCGGTATACGGTTGGCGAACCCGACGGTGAAAATCGTGGCGGTTTCCATGTCCACGGCTAGCGCCCGTGTTTTTATCAAGTATTCTTTGAAATTCTCGTCGAATTCCCATACTCGTCGGTTGGTGGTGTACACCACTCCCGTGTAATATTGCCTGTCATGATTCGTGATTATTTTTGAACAGGCTTTCTGAACGCTGAAAGAGGGTAGGGAAGGGACTTCTTTCGGCATGTAGTCGTTGGATGTACCCTCGCCTTTAATGGCGGCAATGGGAAGGATGTAGTCCCCCTCGTGGTGTTTGGCTTTCAGTCCCCCGCATTTCCCGATAAATAGCACGGCTTCCGGTTCTATGGCGGAAAGCAAGTCCAGAACGGTGGCGGCGTTGGCGCTGCCCATTCCGAAGTTAATCATGGTGATCCCGTCGTGCGAAACGTTGGGCATATTTTTATTCTCGCCGATGATAGGAGCATTGTATTTTTCTGCGAACAAGTCCAGGTAGTAATCAAAGTTGGTCAGGATGATGTGTTTTGAAAAATCTTCCAAGGCCCGTCCCGTGTACCGGGGCAGCCAATCCTCCACTATATCTTTTTTTGTTTTCATGCTCATAATATGTCGGTTGGGAAATTTGAGAATGGAGTATCCCATTTCCTTTTTTTTCGTTATTTATCATTACTTTTGCAGCCTTAAAAGTAAGATATTATTGCCGAATGACAAAAAAAATAGCGATCGAAAATTCTCGTGAAATGGTAGAAAAGCTAAAAGAAATTAGGATCGAGGATTACACGTATGATTTGCCCGACGAGCGGATTGCCAAGTTTCCCCTGGAAAACCGGGAGGCGTCGAAGTTGTTGATTTATGACGAGGGTAGGATTGACGAGAGGCATTTTTACGAGGTACCGGAAATGCTTGACGCCGGGAAGATGTTGGTGTTTAACAACACGAAGGTGATCTATGCCCGGATTCTTTTTCAGAAGGTCACGGGAGCCGTGATCGAGGTTTTCTGTTTGGAACCTTACCGGCCCTCGGACTACGTGCAGAGCTTTGCCGCTTACGGGAAGTGCGAGTGGAAATGTATGGTCGGAAATCTGAAGAAATGGAAAGAGGGAACGATTTTTTGTCATTACCGGTTTGAGGGAAAAGAGTATCAGTTGGCCGCGACACGGAAACTTCGGGAAGAGAATGATGTTATCGTGGAATTTACCTGGGATGCCCCGGCCAGTTTCAGTGAAGTGCTGGAGTGTTGCGGGCGTATCCCGATCCCGCCATACTTGAACCGGGAGTCGGAAGAGGATGACAAGATTCGCTATCAAACGGTGTATTCCAAGAACGAAGGATCGGTGGCAGCCCCGACGGCCGGGTTGCATTTCAGCGTCCCCGTGTTGAAAGCCTTGCGGGAAAAAGGGATAACGATCGAGGAGCTGACCTTGCACGTTGGGGCCGGGACGTTTCGTCCCGTGAAAAGCGAGACGATCGGGGGACACGATATGCACACGGAACATATTTCTGTTCGGCGGGAAGTCGTGGAGCATCTGTGTACTCATCCGGAAAATATTATTGCCGTGGGAACGACATCCGTCCGTACGCTGGAAAGCCTTTACTGGATGGGCGTGAAACGAATTTTGGGAGATGAGGATTTCAGTTCTCTAGGACAGTGGGAGGCTTACGACTTGCCTTCCGGTTACTCGTTGAAAGAGTCTATGACAGCCTTGCTGGGGTGGTTCGATGAACGAGATGTCGAATTGTTGAAGGCTAAGACCACGATTATTATTGTTCCCGGCTATTCGTACCGTGTGATCACGGCGATGTTTACTAATTTCCATCAGCCACAGAGTACGTTATTATTATTGGTTGCGGCAGCCATCGGGGAAGATTGGCACAAAGTGTATGATTACGCCTTGGCTCATGATTTCCGTTTTTTGAGTTATGGTGATAGTAGTTTGTTGAAAGTAAGAAAAGATAAAAAGTGATCGCGTGAAAAGTTTGAACTTACCTCCTTTCGAGTACAAGGTGAAAAAGCAGAACGGGCAGATCTGGATTTTCGATATGATCCGGAAAAGGTACGTCGTTTTGACCCCGGAAGAGTGGGTAAGGCAGCATTTCATTCATTTCCTGATCGAGAATAAAGGTTATCCTGCCCAGTTGATTGCTGTCGAGAAAGAGATTCAAGTGTGCGGTATGAGGAGGCGTTTCGATCTGGTATGTTATGACCGGCAGGCGAACCCTTACTTGATCGTGGAGTGTAAGGCTCCTTCTGTGGTGTTATCGCAGGCTGTCTTCGATCAGGCATTCCAGTATAATCTGTCCATTGCAGCTCGTTTTATCGCGATAACGAACGGGTGCTTGCATTTTTGCGGGGAGATTTCTGGGAATGGAAAATTTCAAATGTTAGCCGAAATTCCGAATTTTTGCGGGTAAACAGGATTTTTGTTTAAAAGAATTGAACATGCCCCCGGCATCACCTAGGCGATGCCGATGGGAATGTAACATGTTCTTTCACATACAATTTGCAACCATAGAGGCGGACTCTGAATTTCTAAAGGCTACATTAATCCTTCTATATCATTAAACCAACGTTTAATGCCATTCAAATATAAACAAATTTCGCTAAATTCTCACAAATCATTTCTTTTTTTTGAATCTGTGTATCAACAATTCACAGGTTATTAAAAAATTATTATATTTGTTAGGCATGGATGAAATGAATTTTTATTAAACGTTCGTTTAATGATTCTTCTACAAAGGAATATTTGACGCCTGTACTTATCTTAAAACTGTATTTTCGGAATATGTGTTGGTATGTTCTAACATAAATCAGTACTTCTATCGGGGCTTAGAATAGATAAAAGTTTGAAATTGTCTTTATGTTGACCTATTGTTGTCTCGTTTCGTGCGGATGTGTCCTATGTTATTTTTACTAATCATCTGTTAAAATGGCGGCGATAATCGGGCGACTAGGCGGCGACAATCGGGCGATGGCGCCTAATTACCTGCCAACAGTCGCCCAACAGTCAGGTAATTTCCATGTAAAGCCCTGGGAGAAGGTGCTCTCAGGTGATATAAAACCGAAACGGGAAATTATCCAAAAGTGATTTCGGATAATCTCCCGTTCCGAGTATGTCGGAAATATTTTTACAATTACAGTTTCGTGTCTTCCTTGAAATAGTTGTCTAGCAAGCGGAAGGCCGCAGCAAAAGAACTTTCCTCGTTATGCTGCACTTTTTCTTCTGCCTCTTTTATTTGTTCTTTCTGGCTCTGGTAGAAACGATTCCTCAGTTGTTCGTCAATGGTTTCGTACATCCAGTACTTGGCTTGTTCGCTGCGACGGATGTCGAAATATTTACTTTGTTGGGTTTCGCTGCAATAGTGCAGTATGTTTTCCCATATTTCCTTGATTCCGGTTTTCTCGTAAGCGGAACAGGTCATGACCTTCGGTTCCACGCCTGATTCATGAGGGGGAAAGAGATGAAGAGCATTTTGCAACTGAACTTTAGCAAGTTCGGCACGGGTGATGTTGTTACCGTCTGCCTTGTTAATGATGATACTGTCGGCCATTTCCATGATGCCTCGCTTGATGCCTTGCAATTCATCCCCGGCTCCGGCAATTTGTACCAGCAGGAAGAAATCGACCATCGAATGCACGGCGGTTTCACTTTGACCGACCCCGACGGTTTCAATCAAGGTAATGTCAAATCCGGCAGCCTCGCAGAGCAACATGGCCTCTCTCGTTTTGCGGGCTACGCCACCTAGCGAGCCGGCCGATGGGGAAGGGCGAATGTAGGCGTGTGGATCACAGGCTAACTCTTCCATACGGGTTTTGTCTCCCAGAATGCTCCCTTTCGAGCGTTCACTACTCGGGTCGATGGCTAGCACGGCAATTTTGTGTCCTTGTCCGGTGAGGAATTTCCCGAAAGCCTCTATGAAAGTACTTTTCCCGGCTCCGGGTACTCCCGTGATCCCGATACGGACGGATTTACCCGTGTTCGGGAGACAACGGTTGATCACTTCCTGTGCCATGGCTTGGTGGTCAATGCGGGCGCTTTCCACGAGGGTAATGGCTTGGCTTAAAATGTTAATGTCCCCGCGAAGAATACCTGCCACGTACTCGTCTGCGGTAAGCGTCTTTTTCCTCAGATGCTTCAATCTTTCCGCGATTGCCGGGTTCACGGGGTCCGGCTGTTCGATACCCTTGTTGACGGCCAGTCCTTCATAACAAGCTTCGTTTTCAGGATGTTCTATATTTTGTTGCATAGCGTTTTAAATTAATCTTCGACAAAGATAGAGTTAATGTGGGGAAGTTACAAGTAAAAAATCGTGGTTTCAGGGTGAGTCTTATCCCGGAAAGTTTATTGTATGCAGAAGCGATGAATAACGAGGAAGGCGAGATCCATCGCGGAATCTCGCCTCGGTATTCAGGGAATCTTGATGAAAAGAGTCCCCTTTCTGGTTGCATTTATTTTCTTTTTTGTAACGTTGATTTGAATTTTATTACTTTCCGGGTATCAAGGTGCTTTCGTTCTTTCGAGTACACGTTGTAACTTATTCGCGGGCCTCGCTCTTGGGTATAGAAGGAACCGAATCCCATGAACGTCACTCGTTTCCCGGCGAGTATAACTTCTGAAATACAGTCGATCGTGGCTTGTAGCGTCGTGTGAACGTCCTTTTTCTTGAATCCGGTGCGCTCTGCGATAAGCGCTGTAAGTTCTCGTTTATTCATATATACTTTTTTTACTAATTAATGTCTCTTACACAGCGGACTCCGCCACGGTCATTGTCTTTGTTATTAATCAAGTAATATACCGATCCTGTATTTTCAACGGAAAAACCAACGCGTTCGCCACCAGCAGTGTTAAAACTGAAGCTACTTCTGGAAAAATGGTTGTTCAGAGGCCAAGAGGTCTCGTTTCTTGGCATCCTGGAGTACATTAATGCTAATTCCCTTTGATTGGGAACCCTCCATCCTTTGGGGCATACCGGATTTGTTCCTCCGGGTTGAGAGCGAGCGTTGACTGCCTCCCAGGTTAACCTGTTTCCGTATGTATCGGCATTTATTTCAAAAGCATTCCAAGGTTTGTTGTACCCGCGAACGTCACGTTCGTTGTGATCGGGCAACTCATCTACGGTACTGAAACCTCGTATCGATTTGGGATCTAGTTTGGTTAAGGTGATGGTTCTGTTTGCGGCATCATATGTGACGAAATCTTCTGGATGGTCATTTTCGCTCGCATTTTTGGCTAGTCCTAAATTCCTGACACACCTGTAGTACACCTTGGTCGAGGCAATGGATCCGGGTCCACTTAAAGGACCGACTGTTGAACCTTCCGAAGACCACAATATCTCGGGATTATCCCTGTAAGTATAAGGATTCCGATCAGTACCCCATCCTTGGCGATCTTTCTCTAGTACGGTGCTGCTGGCATACCATTGTTTGTTTATTTCCCACGTGCTGAGTTTGTATAGGCGGGATTGCGAGTCAAAGGAGTTTTCACCGATCCACAAGTCCGAGAGTTGATTGATACTGGCCAAGTACCATTGAACCTCCTCCTTGTCGATTTGCCCGTTTCCGTTCATGTCGCGATTAAGGCGTAAGCATTTATACTTGGCCGCTTCATATGAATCTTGCATTTCCCATGTCGTGGGATCTATGTAGTCGTCCCAATTCATGATTTCGTTTCCAATCCACATATTGATGGAGTTTTTTCGTCCGTTATTGAGATCGTTATACGTGCGATTCGTTCTAGTTCTTTCTGTTTCAAACAGGAGAAGAGTTTCATCCTGTATAGCCTCGGAACCCCATGCGGTGAAGTTTTCAGTCAAGTTCTTGTTATACATGGTTTGTATAGATGATTGCCTGATGGAGTACAATGCGATGGATTTGGTACTCATCTGGTCTTGGCTGTATTGAAGATTGGATAGAATATTGAGCACTCTTTCCTGTGTGTTGACGAATTTTTTCCAAAGCCCGTTTTCCACGGTTTCAGACGGGTTTTCCGGATTCACGTCATAGTAATACTCTTTAAGATAGGTGGTAAATATGATTTTATCTCCACTATCAAATAAATGGTTTCCTTGTGATGCGGAATACCTGCGTTTACATTCCTTTAAAATGCGGACAAGTTGTTTGATGTTTAGCATTTTCTGTGTTCCCCTGTTTATATCGTTCATGTAACGATCCAGGGGGTGTTGGTAGTTTAAATCATTGAATTCGGCATCCGTGTAAACACCATAATCTCCTTGGTAGGTTACAAAAGTTTCGGTATAAAAATTTCTACTTTTTGTGTTAATGTTGAAATATATCCAGTCGTAGTCTTTGGGATTTTCATTTTCTGCTCCATTGGAGAATGGGGTGTAAACGTTCCAAGTCAAGCTCTCGTCGATATTCTTTTGCTCGAAAGTTGTCGTGAAAATTTCATTGTGGGCATCGAATCTTTTAATCCGTTCGGCGACAACAACATCTCCCTCGCTTCCGGGTGAGGGTTCCTCGCCTGTTGTTGATTCAACCTCGACGATGATATCATCCACGCTATTGATGGTTACCGTGTAAGTATAAAAATGATTTCTGAGGCTGTTGTAATCGTTCACGCCATTCACACCTCCGAGGTGAATGGTGTAAGTTACGTCTGCTGAAATTTCTTGTCCCCCAGCGATGCTATAAAAAACATTTCCTTTCAATTTCACGTAGGTCGCCCGTTGATCCGCGTATCGGTAAGCCCCGTTTGTTACGCTCCCGTCGGCGTTAGATGTTTTTTCTTGTTTTTCCCGTAGGGTATATTGATCGTGATATTCCCCCTCTGCGGGTATTGTTCCCTTGGGGTTTACTTTGTTCTCGGGTATGTAGAATGCGAACGTGATGGCGTTCGTGGTGGAGATTTCAAAGTTATTCCACTCGCTGTTAAAGTAATTCTCAAATTCAAATTGTCCTTGTGTGGTGTTCGGTAACACACTTACTTCTTGTGGTATAGCAACGACCTGCCACTCGCGAGGGGTGAATGTTACGCCTTCTTTCGTTTGCACGTTGAAACGTACTTTCGCATCAGTTCGTGTCAATGGGATGTCGATTGCATTATTTTGGTTTGCTATTAACTCGGCTCCTTCTTTCATTCCGCTCATCAGAAACTGGATTCCTCTCTCGATGTAATCTCCCTGCATGTGCGATGTCAGTGCCAACAAATCGGCTTTCGAGGTGACTGCATCCAGTTTTGTGTCATTCAGGTCGTGAATCGTCGTGTTGATGTTCGCGATAACAGCTATGGTCTTGCCGTTCCCGGCGGGAATGTTCTCCACCTTGGTCGTGTAAGTCTTTGATTGGTGTATGTTGTTGTAAAATTGTCCGAACACCTTGCTCCCGTCTTGATTGAAAACGAACACGTAAGCGTTGCTTATTATTTGTTCATCCTCGTCACTTGACACGGCGCGTGACAGCGTGTTGTCTGAAGAGTTGAAACTCAATGTTAATGTTGCATTCCCGCTATTTTCATGGTCCCCGAGTTTATCATCTTGACAGGCGGCTAGGGTAAGAATCAAGGCATATGCGATGTATATATATCTTTTCATAGTTTTCTGTTATTTAAATTCGGGTACGTTAATTGCTTGTTGCTGCCATGACTCTACCGTGCAGGTTAATGTTAAGTCTGCCAAAGTGGAAACTAGTATATTTATCGAGTAGCGTTGCCCGGCGATCAAAGTACTTATTATCCGGTTTAGTGGGACTGTTATCGTTTGGGTCTGAATATTTCCTGTTACTTGGTATTCCACGGTGACTTTAATCTCGTCTGTTTCATCAATCGCTTGTGGCAATAGCATCAAGAATGCGTTGTCGGTGCTGATTGACTGGTATGTGTTCGTGATTGTTTTCAAGTTCACGTCCTCTAGTAGTCCGTTGTTGATGGTCAGCAAATAGGGTTTGTCCGAGGCATCTCCTGCCATTGTCCAAGAAAATGTTCCCGGGGTGCTGCTGACGTCGTAAGAGAGTGTCGCTTTGTTCTTGAAATTCCCGAGGGTGATGGAGGTTACTTTCACCGGGAAATCGCAAGCGTCTGTCATCTTGGCATTGAACACGATGCACGAGAGGGCGTGTCGGAATGTTAATGGTAACTTACCGTCGGCGTTCCTCGATGTTTTCGTTTGGTTGAGTAGGGGAACGGATACGAGTAAATCTCGCTGGGTAATCACGTCATCCGGTACCGTGTAGGTTAGTTGGGGATACCCCGCCGTGGAGGGGGTGGAACTTAAAGAGGTGTACGAATCTCCTTGGCTTGCGTAAGGGGAATAGGCGAAAAATGACAGTTTCCCATTATTAGGCCAGAACATGAGAGGCTCGTAAGTCCATGTGCCACTTGTCTTTTCCACGTGGGTGTTACACATGAAATTCGGGGTGCTAGTCCCCGGGATAAAAGCGTCGGCCGTGTAGTAGGTGTATACACCGAAATCTCGCATATCGTCGTTTCCCGTTTCGCTTCCCCGGGCTTGATCTGTCTGGATGAAGGATTCGTGAAATGGCGTGGCAATAAAATCTATTTTATCACCGTCGTTGGCAGGTTCCGGGTCGTTTTTGTCGCACGATGTGAACGCGATCAATAGGGCTGCCGACAGTAAAATGTATTCTTTTCTTTTCATCGTTTGACTTTTTTGAGGTTTTATTAGTACCTGCGGGCAGACGTTCAACCGCCCGCGGGTGAGCCGTTAGGCCATGTTTAAGGTTGCATGAAGCGCGAGGGCTATTTTACGTTGATGGTACCACCCTCAGTAAGATCCCACAGTTCTACGTCCGTTTCGAATTCGATCGGATCCAAAATGCCTGCTGTTGCGCCGATGTTTAAGTTGTAAGTGATCTTTTGATTTCTTGCCCAGTTTCCGGAAATACCGACTGTTACAGGAACATATTTACTGTCGCTACCTTTTAGATAAATTTTTGTACCATCTGCAAGTTTTTGGTATATCTTGCAATTGATCGTCAGGTAATTACCAGTTTCTACATCTGCATTTACCGTTAAGGTTTGTGGTAATAGCATTAATGCCTTGTCTGCGCTTCCGATCGGGGTGAATGTTTGAGCGCCCTCCTTTACTTCATAACCTGCTTCATTAATGGCATCGGAGGTAACCGTGTAGCTGGCTGGTGCAGCCTCAGCGTTTAAAGTCCATGTTTCTGTCGAAGATGCAAAAGTTCCCGTGTTTTTCAGATTGTGAATTTGAATCCCGTTCTCCTCAACATCCACGAACAGGTTTGTGGCACTTGTCCCGATTGCAAAATGCACCTGAGTCAAGGCGTGTTTGAATGGCATGGTTACGCTGTTTCCGTTATCAGGTTTTGTTTTGTTTGTGGCAACAGCGTACATTAAGTCCACTTGATTGGTTTCTTCGGCTGGAACGGTATAGTTCAACGTTAAACCGGTCGTGGCGAAAGTTTTCGCCGTGATAGCTGGATTCCCGTACGGGGAATAGGCGTAAAAATCAAGCAATTCGCCATTCACGGGCCAGTAAGCTTGATCGCTTGCTTGGGCGTAAGTCCATTTCGCCCCGTCAGATACGATTTTAATGCCCTCGGTAGTCGTTCCCATGTAAGGATTTTCATTTAGGACTGCATTTATCTTGATAAATGCCGTTACTCCAAAGGCGTTGTCTTTCGTTAAAAATTCGTTATTGTCATCTACCGGGTTTCCCCTGGAGATGTTCTTGTAAGTGGAGAACCCGATCAGGTTACCCTCCTTGTTGATTTCCGAATCAACTACGTCGTTTTTTGCGCAACCGGCAAGCATGGCAGCAGCGGTTAGCATGTACAATAGATTCTTTTTCATGATCAGTAAATTAAAATGAATAATTCATTATTTTTAAATTGGCAATTCCGTTTCAATTTCTTCCCATTCTTCAATCTCGGGGTGGAAAACCCCGTCACCGTTACCGATGGCTTCCGGGAGAGTCACCTCGGCCCGGATTTTGTGGACGGTTTGTACCCCGTCATGTGAAGTTTCAATTAAATCTTTCACGTTAAGGGAAACCGTGTGGGTTTCTCCGTTCACGAGGATGAAATTCATGACGAGTTGGTGATCATTGAGGCATTTCCCGTTTGCTTTTTCCGGACCAAACGAGATGAGTTGCTTCGTGATCGTGGCGAGTTTATAGTTGTCCGGGTCTACCCGTTTGTTGTTCAGCACGAACTCGTGTGTGATACCATGCCCGAACTTTATCGCTTTTTCCATGTTTTCGCTTTCACACATGGCCGTCAGGTGGGAACGTGGGGCCCCGGCAGCTGACGTGATGTTCATCACTTTTACCTCAATGTCGATTAATTCTGTTTGTCGTTCCGGGGTGACTTCGATCGTTTGGCTGACCTCGTGTTCTCCGGTAGCCGGCTTTTCCTTGTAATAGTGAATATCTTTCGGGGTAATCTCGATCGCCTTGACGAGTGCTCTGGCTAGGATGTCGCATGCTGTCAAGTAGGAATTATTATCTTCTGCTTTTGATAATAGATTCGCGTACTTCGGCTCTTTATTGGCCGAAATGACAGCGTTGAACGTGTGTAGGTTTTCGATACCGGTAAAGTCAATGCTTGCTAATTCCTCTTCCGTGTTGTTTATCACCATGATGTCATATTTACCCGGGTAAAGGGGAATATCAATCGTGTTAGGGTCGCTGCTGATCAAACATTCACAGACAGCTTTTCCGCTTTCGTTGTCGAACACGTAGGCTGAGGTACCGTTCGGTTCTAATTGTGAGGGTTCCCAATTGATATTCAGGCGTACAAATCCTTGTTCTTCCGTGGCGTAAAACAGATTGTCCCTGTCGCATGAAGAGCAGGCAAGTGTGAAACAAAGAGTTGCGATATAAATTATGTTTTTCATTTCACACCTCCTTCTTTTTTTACTGTTTTTTTATTTAATAACCAAACGAGGGAAACTTTTGCGAACGTTGGACCAAACCATTGTTTCCTCTCTACTTTCCACGGGAACCTGAAAACTTTTATGTCCCCGTACATCGTGTCGTTCACTTTATCATACTCTTTCGTGTCCCTTTGTAAATAACCCACGCCGAGGCTATACTCCATGTGGAAATGCTTGCCGATCTTGTGAGCGTAAGCGGCTTGAAGACCTGCATCAAAGAAGTCGCCTTGTTCCCCGTCTTTATCGAAAAGTTGTAGATCGTATTTCCCCACTCCGCCGTAAAGGCCAATGTTCCATCCCGTGAGAACTTCTTTTGCGTCACGATCCCCGAGCCAGTATTTCACGCTGGCGTGTCCCGATAGTAATTGCATGGTCCAGTCGGCACGTGATGCTTTCCACCACGGGAATATTCCTTCTGCAGCCACGGACCATTGTTTACCGATGGGAATTTCTATTTCTAGGTTCACGGCCGAAAGCACGTCGTAGAGAAGGTTCGTTTTCATGGCGAATAACGGTTTCGAGATGATTAGCGGGATGACCGGAGTCTCCGGTTCCGATTTTTGTGGAGGGATAATCTTCTCTTCTTTCTTCGGTTCCTCCTTCTTTTCTTCCTTGACAGGCTCCCGCTTATAGTAGATCACGCAGACAGCACCCGTGCGTAATTGTGGTAAGAAGTTTTTCCTGATATAACGCCATGATTCCCCGTTCGCTAGAGTCTTGATCAACCATTCCTTGGCTCCGTTCTCACGATCGGAATTTATGATGTTAATTAATCTTTCCCGGTGCGGGATGTTTTTATCCGTTTCGATCATACGTTTGAAATCAACCCAGTTCTCACCGGTGTATCGTGCATAGACAAGCTCTTTTTTGATCTCGGGATATTTCCCCGTGATATAAGCTTTGACACTTTCGGCTCTTTTCCTCGATAACTCCAGGTTGTATGCTTCCTTGCCATCAGGAGAAGAGGAGGCCACGATGGTAATGGAGTCGAGATTAGGTATGATTAATTCATTTTTGATTAACTCATCCAGTTTCTTCAAAGATTCATTGTTTCCCATGTACGTGCTATCTAAAATAGCCCCGTCAATTTTAAAATAGAGGACAATGTTGTTTGTCGAGTCTGTCTTGTGTTGATGTTCCTGAGCCCGAACACGCATTATGCTTCCAGTTAAAAGCATTATTAAAATAAGAATGATTGCATACACCTTCATGATTTGTAATATTTCTGATTTATTGTCAATATCAAAAAATGATCGTTTATTGATAGACAAAATTAGGGAATAACAATGATAAATGCAAATGAATAAGGGCCTATTATCTGTCTTGATAGCTAGATTGTTGTGCGTTTTCTTGATAAAAGACAAATGTTAAAAGATTGAATGTTAAAAAACGATCGTTTTTTGATCGTTTTCAACACGAAATCAAAGGAGAAAAGATATACCAACAATTACGTATGGAAAATTACACGATCGGCTTTTATCTTGAGAAACTATATTATATCCCTCACTTCGAACCCGTCATCAAAGAAATCATTAAACGAAACATATCATACGTCATCATTATCCCTAAAAACAGGGGAAGGGATGAATTGAATCAACGGGAAGAATCCATCAAGTATTGCCAAGAAAAGGGATTCACGTATTGTCTTGATGAAGAGCACCGGGAGTGTAATATCATGGTTTTCGGGAATGCCCCGCGTCACATTTCGACCCCATTCAAAAAATCTGCCCTCATCATGCACGGCACGTGGGGCGGGAAAACGGTCAATTACGCTCCGGATCTGAATGATGTCGATTTACGTTTCTTGGATGGGAAATTCATGGAAGACAGGTTACTCGAACTCTTCCCGGAGAAAAAATCAATCTATTATATATCCGGATATTCTAAACTGGATAATTACTTTCAATTAACAGAAGAAGATCGTATCAAATTTCTCCAAAGCTGTCATTTAGACATAAACAAAAAAACCATACTGTACGCTCCCACTTTTTACCCGTCATCCATCTTGAAAATGGGTAAGAAATTCCCGGAAGACTTTGCCGAATATAATATCATTTTAAAACCGCACTCTCATCTATTTTTACGAAAAAGATACCGGAGAGATTTACATCGTCTAGAAACGTGGGCCAAATACCCGAACGTGTACCTAGCCCACTTTAACGAAACAGATATTCTGCCATTTTTAAACGCTTCCGATTTAATGATTTCCGATATGTCAAGTGCCGTATTCGAGTTTGCCGGAATAGGTAAACCAGCTATTGTCAATATGTTTCTGAGATACAGATTGCATGATCGCTTATTTCCTCAAAAAGTGAGAAAACGATTAGACACGGAAAATTTCTATCTATGGGAAGTGGCGGACACCCCAAAAAAGTATCAAAATATGGTGAAAAATGCACAAGAGGCCCTTGCCGGAACGGATAAAAACAAGGCCAAACGAGAAGAGCTGATCCACTATGTCATGGGCGTGGTGAATGGAAAAGTATCACCAAGGATCGTTGACAAATTACTAGAGCTAAACAATAGCATAAAAGCATAAAAACAAGGGGCAAATTCAGCCCCTTATTATTTATTTAAAACAATAGCCTCCACTGACCTCGATAACGGATCCATTTACAAATTGATTATCCAGACAAAAAGCAACAGCGTTTGCAATTTCATCAACGGCTGCAAATCTTTTTATTGCAGTCTTACCATAAATATTTTCCCGAATATTTTGGGGCTTATTCTTTTGCCACTCGGTTTCAACAAAGCCAGGAGCAATAGCGTTAACGGTGGTTCCCGTTCCCTCAAATTCCTTGACTAGATTCTTTGCAAGAGCATGAACTGCCGCTTTAGAAACACCGTAAGGCAACGACGTTCCATGAGGCAATACTCCCATCATTGACCCCATGAAAATAATCCGGGAATCAGGCTCGATCATTTCATAACAATCCCGGATCAGATAAAAGTGAGAATTAACAGCCACTTGCATCACTTGTTCCCATTGTTCATCCGTAATTTCCATGTTAGGTTTCCGTATGGTCATCCCTGCGTTACAAACAATACAACTTATGGACTCGGCCCGAGACTTCACGAATTGAACAAATCGTGCAAAAGACTCCTTATCACTTTGATCGGCTTGAACAATACTCAAACGATCCTTCCATTGTTCTAACTCTTGTCCCACCCGTTCTGCCGATTCTTTATCACGAGCGTAATTCGTAAACACGTGAAAACCTCTTTCTAACAATACTTTTACAATCCCCAACCCGATACCTTTTGTACCTCCCGTTACAACTGCATACTTCATACTACAATCCTATTTTAAATATGTTGTATTATTCGAATCACGGTAACTACCAATGATCTTGGCGATCGTGATTGATTCATTATGATTCAATTTGTAGCTACTTGTCCGCCCACTCAACACCATCGTCACGAACTCCTGAATCTCATAACGTAACCCGTCACCCTGATAAGTATAGAAATATTTCTTATTCAAATTCTGATCCTCGTATCTCACCTCGAAATAATTCGTCAACCACCAAGGGGATGGAACAAGCACGTATCCTTTTGTACCCGAAATGACCAAGTTACCTTCAGTTTTCACTCCCAACCCCAGCGTGATGGAAGCAACCGCATTCCCATAAACGATTTCACCTTTCGTGAAAATATCCACCCCATCCTGCATTTTTGAAAAGAAATGCACCCCTAAATAATCCTTGCCAAGCAATTTCACGATAGCCATCAAAGGGAATGGAGCTAGTTCTGTAACACTACCACCAGCCTGATTAACATCCATCTCTCTGACGTTATTGGGCACGAGTTTTGACAAAGAAGCCTTGACATCAACTACTTCCCCGATCACCCCACTTTTCACGAGCGTGAGTAGATGATTCCATGCCGGACAGAAGGCTGTTTTAGATGCTTCAAGCAATACCAGTCGCTTTTCTTCAGCCAGCGTGCAGAGTTCTTTGGCCTCCTCCCCGCTCAAAACCATAGGGATTTCGCACAAGACATGCTTATCGGCCATCAATGCCATTTTTATATATTCATAATGCGTGAGGTGAGGTGAGGCTATATACACGGCATCAATCGCACCTAGAAAACCTTCATACGAATCGTAATTCGTCACGCCAAATCTTTCACAAAACTGCA
>NZ_JBCOSQ010000004.1:34953-135425 GCF_040920905.1 Butyricimonas sp. RTP31003st1_G1_RTP31003_210430
CACTCCTTCCGTACGAGGCAAGTACACCACTTTACAAAATTCATTCAAATAATCGAACTTACCCACCCAGTCGGAACCGACAGTAAAAATATCTATATTATATTTTTGTATATCATCTATCTTTTGCCCCACGTAATCTTCAATAATAATCTCGTCGGCATAACCTGTTTTTCTGACGGCCTCCACGCGCTCCAAGACATTATTTTTGACATTGAGTTTACCCCGCTCCCGATCAAAACGATCAGACGTCACACCTACAATAAGATAATCACCTAGTTCTTTCGCCCGTTTCAATAAATTTATGTGACCTTGATGCAAAACATCATAAGTGCCGTATGTTATAACCTTACTCATAAAATCATCTTTAGTATTCTTTCCAATACCTGTTAAATTCTACCACTCCATCTATCGAAAACAAAATTAAAGAAATTTATCGTCTTACCGACATTTTTGCGATGAATTTATAGTATAGGTAAAAACACGTCACTCATTCAAAAGCACAATTAATGAAAGCCTCATCCATCATAGGTTGCAGACGTTCCCACACGTATTCCACGGAAAGTAGATCAAATAACTCTTTTTCCGTTCTCCCCTCAATTACCTGCCCGGGAAACATATCAAAAGGACTCACGCTCTGATAACGCGGATCATTGGACGGCAGCCATCTAGGTAGTTCAACCCAAGGCGGGTAAATAGCCAGTCCCGGCAAGTGACACGCCTGCGCAATATGCCGGGGGCCACCTTCATTTCCAAAAAAGAAATCGGCTGTTTCCAGCATGGATACCAATTTCCGTAACGAATCGGCCTCTATATTAATAAAAATATGCTCGTCTTTCCCCATATCCTCGTACAATGTCAAAGCCGCAGCCTTTTCTTCCCGAGAATAATTAAAAATCAACTGGGCATCATAACGCTGAATGATACGATATAATATCTCCTTCATTTTCGCCATATCCCAAGCCTTCCTCGCCACTCTGGTAAAAGGAGTACATACCACGATAAAGCGAGAAAAATTAATTCCCTTTTGTTCCATGTAGCTCTTGAATTCTACCGTTTCCAGTTCTGTCACGTACAACCGAAAATCAGTGGTCATTACCAACTTCCCTTCTCGCTCCAAGGGCTGTAACAATAACAGATTTCTCACGACTTCATCCAAGTCATCATTCACGTGATTACGTACCCTGTAATTATGAAAAAAATGATTATAAAATTTAGATGTTCCTATTCGGTATCTCGTTCTTAAAGAAAAGGCACTGAACCATAAGGTTTTTATCGTGGCACGAGTATCGATGATCACGTCATAACGTTCCGTTTTCATCAACTGCCGGACTTTTCGCAAGTATTTAAAGAAATGATTATTTTCTTCATCTGAAAAGGTGATAATCTTATCTATATCCGGATGATTTTCAAACAAAGGAGCAATATGATCATTCAACACGTAATGAATCTCCGCCTCCGGAAAACTTTTTCGAATAGAGCTACAGATCACGACTGACAGTACCGCATCTCCTATTCTCCTAAAGCGAATCACCAATACTTTTTTTACACTCATAATCCTTGCCCTTTTCTATATAATACGGGATTCAATTCCGGATCGTTATACATTTTCATCTGTTTGTAGACTTTCATGTATTTACGTCCCGTTTCTATATCTTCCAAAAGTTGATTGATCGCGAGTATTAAATCTCTTTTCTGTTCCAGCAACACGCTTAGCTTATCATCACACTCCTTTACATGTACTTGAGCAACCTCTCTACGCTGCACCTCCTGTTCCATGTGATAAATTTTCAAACACAAAATAGATAACCGGTCTATCGCCCATGCCGGACTCTCCGTGTTCACGGTAGCGCAAGATAAGATTCTCACGTTTTTATATTTATCCCAGAAATATCCATCCAGCAATTCGACCAAATCCGTCCGACGTTGATTCAACCGATCTATACGTCGTTTGATTTCCAACGCTTTCACGGGTTCTATATCCGGATCTCGAATGACATCCTCCAAATGCCACTGGACTGCATCTACCCAATTTTTGAGAAACAAATAATATTCTATTGATTTATACTCGTATGGATTTTCCATGTCAGCATCAACACAATCCTGCACGTGATAACATGACGTACTCTCCTCAAAAATCCGATAGCATAATTCTGCAAATAACATAATACCCTTTTTCAATCCAATTATTATTACAAAAATAGCAAAAAGTATTCCAATTATAACCTTTCCCTATGCAAATCCCCTTTAAGATCTTATAACAACTTTATTTCGGCCATAAAGCTTTATTTCGGGATATTCCTATTCGAAAAAATTATATTTTTTATCTTTGTTCCAAAATAAATCGGCAGTTTATGAAAAGGTATTTATTCTTTGTTTCGTTATCATACGCTTATCCTATTTTAAGACCCATCCAATCAGAGATTTGGCGACGAGGAGATGAGGTCGCATGGTTCTTCACCTCTCCTTGTGATCAATATTTACATGAAGGGGAAAAACAATTGAAAACAATCAAAGAAGTCATGGAATACAATCCGATTGCCGTCTTTGCCCCGGGGAATAAGGTATATGATTTCTTTCCCGGTGTTAAAGTCCAAGTTTTTCATGGGTTCTCGATAGACAAGCGTCCCGGAAGAGGTGATCATTTCCGCATCCGGGGATTATTCGATATATTCTGCACGCAAGGAAGTACTTCCACCCCTCATTTTCTGGAACTTGAAAAACAATATCGACATTTCAAGGTATATGAAACTGGTTGGAGTAAAACCGATCTGTTTTTTCCGCTCGTCCCGAAAGAAAAAAATCCGGTACCAACTATTCTATACGCCTCAACGTTTACTCCCGGCATAACTTCTACCCCCCATTTATACGATGAAATAACACGGCTGGCCAAAGAAAAAAACTGGCAATGGTTAATTACCTTCCATCCGAAAATGTCTCCGGAAATCGTGGAAAAATACAAGAATCTGGCCAATGCATTAGATAACGTCAGTTTCTACGAGGGAGATAATAACGTGGAACTTCTGCAAAAAGCGGATGTCCTCCTATGTGACAGTTCATCCATCATCATCGAATTCCTGTTCTTTGACAAACCTGTTGTAACTTACAAAAACACGTCTCCGGGGAATTATCTTATCGATGTAGATTCCCCCGAGTTGATTGAACCTGCTATCGAAAAAGCCCTAACACGTCCCAAAGAACTAATGGATAATATCCGAAAATACACCGATAATCATCAACCTTATAGAGATGGGCGCTGCTCAGCCCGTATTCTCGATGCCGTGGATGACTTTATAGCCAAGTACAAGGGGAAAATTAAAAGAAAACCGCTCAATCTTTTTCGAAAATTACAGACCCGTTGGCAGGTAAAGTATTTTCCTTTCGGACCCCGCTACACGGCCTCAAAGTGAACGATTTTAAATACCCAAATTATTATATAACAAATAGATACACTACCATTTCGTTCACAAATTCTCATCATAAATAGAGGAAAGTTTTTATCTTTGCGAAGATAATAACACCAATAATCACTATTATCTCCAAAAGATAGAAAACAGCAAATTGCTAAAATTAATAAATGATCGTTTTTTGATATTTTCAAAAATATTGCTATTATGCTGTTTTTATGTTGTTTAGCTAGCTTCTTTATGTCGATAATTTGCCTACTGTTCTCACCCGATATTATTTATTTTATATGTAAATAATATGTATAATGTTAATTTTGTTATTTAGAATGAATTTAACAAGTAGAATTGAAATGTAAATATATGTATCAATATATTTATTGTATTTTTAATCTAAAAAATGGCTCTATGCGTTAGTGGGTGATGAATTTGTGTCGTGAATGAATAACATATTTTTACCATTTACTGGAAAGAGAAATAGCTTTCGGGGGAGATCGCACGAAAAATTTAGGAGAAGAATGTGTAGAATCAAACATGAAAAAAGGAGCTGTCTCCTTAAAAAACAGCTCCTCGTTTATTTATTAAAAATTGTCTTATTTGTTGGTGTGCATGATAGCAGCCTGAGCGGCAGCCAAACGTGCGATGGGTACACGGAACGGTGAACATGAAACGTAGTCCATGCCCACTTTGTCACAGAAAATCACGGAAGAGGGTTCTCCACCATGTTCTCCACAGATTCCGAGTTTCAACTTGCTGTTGGCTGAACGTCCTTTTTGGGCTCCCATTTGAACTAATTGTCCCACGCCTTCTTGATCCAATACGGCGAACGGATCGGTTTTCAAGATACCTTTCTTGATATATTCCGGTAAGAATTTACCAGCGTCATCGCGAGAATATCCGAAAGTCATCTGGGTTAAGTCGTTCGTACCGAAAGAGAAGAATTCTGCAACTTCTGCAATCTGGTCTGCGGTTAATGCGGCACGAGGAATTTCAATCATGGTTCCTACCATGTAATCTACTTTCACGCCCTTTTCTGCAAATACCACGTCAGCAGTGCAACGGATGATGTTCGCTTGTTGTCTTAATTCTTTCACGGTACCTACTAACGGAACCATGATTTCCGGCTTCGGGTTAAAGCCTTTCAGCTTCAAGTTACAAGCAGCTTCAATGATTGCACGGGCTTGCATTTCGGTGATTTCCGGGTAAGTGATTCCTAAACGGCAACCGCGGTGACCTAACATCGGGTTGAATTCGTGTAACGCATCCACTTTTTCTTTGACAACTTCTACTGAAATACCCATTTTTTCAGCCATGTATTTTTGAGATTCCGGCTCGTTCGGGGTAAATTCATGTAATGGCGGGTCTAACAAACGGATGGTAACTCCGAATCCGTCCATAGCCTCAAGGATTCCCTCGAAGTCACTTCTTTGCATCGGGAGGATTTTTGACAAAGCGATACGGCGTTGTTCAACGGTATCAGACAGGATCATTTCACGCATGGCGTCAATACGGTCGCCTTCGAAGAACATGTGCTCCGTGCGGCAAAGACCAACACCCTTGGCTCCGAAATCACGTGCTACTTTGGCATCACGAGGTGTGTCTGCATTGGTTCTCACGTACATGCGAGTATGTTTCTCGGCCAAATCCATGATAGTTTTGAAGTCATGGTCCAGTGACGCCTCGGTGGTGGCTACTTTACCCAAGTAAACTTCTCCGGTAGAACCGTTCAAAGAAATCCAGTCGCCTTCATTGATGGTAACACCTTTCACGGTAAAGGTACGTTTGTGGTAATCAACAACGATTTCTCCGGCTCCGGAAACACAGCATTTACCCATACCGCGGGCAACAACAGCCGCGTGAGAGGTCATACCCCCGCGTGCGGTGAGGATACCTTCGGAAACGTTCATTCCGCGTAAATCTTCGGGAGAAGTTTCCAAACGAACTAATACTACTTGCTCGCCTCTGTTTTTCCATTCTTCCGCCTCGTCAGCAAAGAACACGACACGTCCGCAAGCGGCTCCCGGGGATGCCGGTAAACCTTTGGTTAATACTTTTGCTTTTGATTGTGATTCTTTGTCGAATACCGGGTGAAGTAATTCATCCAGTTTTGCTGCTTCAAGGCGAAGAATTGCTGTTTCTTCATTGATCATGCCTTGTTCGAGCATGTCAACCGCCATTTTTACCATAGCCGTACCGGTACGTTTTCCGTTACGGGTTTGCAACATCCATAATTTACCGTCTTGGATGGTAAATTCAAGGTCTTGCATGTCGTGGAAATAGTCTTCCAATTTTTGTTGAACGGCATTTAATTCTGCGTAGGCGGCTGGCATGGATTCTTCCAGTGAAGGATATTTAGCGGCACGCTCTTCTTCTGAAATATTCTGCATTTTAGCCCAGCGGCGAGATCCCTCGATGGTAATCTCCTGCGGGGTGCGGATTCCGGCAACAACATCTTCTCCTTGCGCATTGATCAGGTACTCTCCGTTGAAAATATCTTCACCGGTAGCGGCATCACGCGTGAAAGCAACTCCGGTTGCGGAATTGTTACCCATGTTTCCGTAAACCATAGCTTGAACATTCACCGCTGTTCCCCATTCTTCCGGGATTTGATTCAACTGGCGGTACAGAACGGCGCGCTCCGTCATCCATGAATCGAACACGGCGCAGATGGCTCCCCATAATTGCTCCCACGGGCAGGTCGGGAAATCTTTACCGGTTTTGGTTTTAACGACAATTTTGAAACGACGAACAAGTTCTTGCAGGTCTTCAGCCGAGAATTCTGTGTCGTTAGAAATATTTTTTTCTGCTTTTAATTTGTCGATTTCAACTTCGAACGGGTTGTGTTCGCCTTTTCCGGCTGCAACGCCCATCACGACATCTCCATACATTTGTACGAAACGACGATATGAATCCCATGCAAATCTAGCGTTACCTGATTTTTCGGCCACGATTTTAACGGCATCATCATTCATTCCCAAGTTTAACACTGTATCCATCATACCCGGCATGGACACCCTGGCTCCGGAACGCACGGAAACTAAAAGAGGGAAGGCCTCTCCTTTTGATCCGAATTTGGCATTCATTAACTTTTCTGTAGCTGCAATGCCAGCTTTAACGTCATTCTCAATTAGTTTTACGACAGCGTCTTTTCCTTCTTGATTATAAAGGGTACAAACTTCTGTTGTAATAGTAAAACCAGCAGGAACAGGAACTCCGATGAGATTCATTTCGGCAAGATTGGCGCCTTTACCGCCTAGCAGGTTTTTCATGTCTGCTTTTCCTTCTGCTTTTCCGTCACCAAAGGTGTAAACGTACTTCGTACTCATAATTCTGTTAGATTTTTGCGTTTACCTCCTGACATTCAGGAGTGATTGTTTATAGATCATTCTTTTCTCAAAATTTCATCTTAGGAATGCAAAGATAATTTTTTTTCTTGAATATATAAATAGGGAAAAATAGTTAAAATCTACGCAAACGTATGAAATAGGTAACTTTCCGGTAAAAATGAGGGTACTCATAAAAAATTAGTGATCTTTGTTAAATTCTAAACAGATAAATATTTATTTTTGCGACCTGTTAATATTTTGTTCCAGATGAAATTTAGACCCGGTAAAAAACGATATAATGACTATCCGACTTTTTTTAAAACTCTTTTCGAGGAAAGAGTACAAAAGTTGTCGATAGATGGAGGATTCACTTGTCCTAACCGGGATGGGAGTAAGGGGGTGGGGGGATGTTCGTTTTGTAATAACGAGAGTTTTAACCCCGATTATTGTCGAGCGGTGCGGGGAATTACGGAACAGATCGATGAAGGCATCCGTTTCTTTGCCCGGAAGTATAAGGGACAAAGATATTTGGCTTATTTTCAGGCGTATTCGAACACGTATGCGCCGTTAGACGTGTTGAAGTTACGTTATGAAGAGGCTTTGGCTCATCCGATGATTTCGGGATTGGTGGTCGGGACGCGACCGGATGTCGTGAGCAAGGAAATTCTGGATTATCTGGAAGAGTTGGCTCAACGATATTATGTTTGCGTGGAATACGGGGTGGAGTCCGTGAATGATACTGTTTTACGTCAGGTAAACCGGGGACATGATTTTGCCGTTGCAGAACAGGCTATCCGTGCAACAGCGGGACGTGGAATAACGATTGGTGCGCATTTGATTTTCGGGTTACCGGGGGAAAGTCATGAATCCATGTTGGAGGGGGCTATTCGTTTGTGTGAATTGCCGATTCAAGTATTGAAACTTCACCAGTTGCAAATTGTGAAAGGGACTCGATTGGCGGAACAATACTTGGAAAATCCGGCACTCTTTCGTCTTTACACGTTGGATGAATATTTGGATTTTGTCGTGGAAGTTATCGAACGTATCCGGCCCGATGTTTATTTGGAGCGTTTCGTGAATCAATCACCTCCCGAATATTTAATCGCTCCACAATGGGGAATTAAAAATTTCGAGTTCACGGCAAAATTGGATAAACGTTTGGAAGAATTGGATACGTGGCAGGGAAGGTTGAAAGATAAAAGTTAAAGGTTAAAAACTAAAAGTTTAAATGAAGTTTATGGTTTCGGGTAATGTAGAATTTAAAATTTAGAGTTTAGAATGAAAGGACTACCCCCACCGGCTCCCCCTTGCACAGGGGGAGAGACAGACGCAAGAAGGTGTTTCAATGTAGCAATGTAGCGAGTCCTCCCCCTGTGCAAGGGGGAGTTAGAGGGGGTAGTTGGAAAGGTAAAATCTAAAATCATAAAATCAAAAATTAATTAATACATGGTAGGACAGGAGAAAGTATATGAAACGTTGGCAGCTCTGGGGATAGAGTTTGAATATACGGAACATCCGGCTGCACCGACGATCGAGATCGCCAGACAATATTGGAAAAATCTGGATAGTACACATTGCAAGAACTTGTTTTTCAGAAATCACAAGGGGAATCGTCATTATTTGGTAATTCTTCAATGTGATCATGATATGGCTATCCATGATATGGAAAAAATGTTGAAGCAGGGTAAGTTAAGTTTTGCCTCTGAAGCTCGAATGGAAAAATACCTGGGATTGCATCCCGGATCTGTAAGTCCTTTCGGCTTGCTGAATGACGTGGAACACCACGTGTACGTGTTCTTGGATAAACATTTACAAGAAGCGAAAAGATTATCATTCCACCCGAATGACAATCACGCCTCGTTAGCCATAAAAACGGAAGATTTCATCCGTTATATGGATTACGTGGGAAATGCTTACGAGTGGATCGAACTATATTAATAAAGAGAGAAATAATTTTCAATTTTTAACTTTCAATTTTCAATTAACATGATCAGTGTAGCCCAGGCAGTGGAAGGAATCGTGAAGCACAAGCCTTATTTGTCGGAATCTTTGGCGGCAGGGATTATCAATATCTCGGCTTTGGCCCGACAGATACAGGAAGAAGTGGAGAAATTATTGGGAAAGCCGGTAAATGCAGGTGCAATCGTGATGGCGTTGAATCGGTTGGCTCCTTATTTACAAGTGCGGGAACAGGTACAATTAAACAAGTTGCTGAATAACATGGGGGATATTATCCTGAGGAGTAACTTGTGTGATTACACGTTTAAAAATTCGAATACTCTGATGGATTGCCATATCCGGGTACTGAAATCCATTGCACGAAGAGATGAGGTCTTCTACACGATGGTGCAGGGGGTTTTCGAGACCAACCTTGTCGTGAGTGAAATCATGGAAGGGATGGTGGATGAACATTTCAAGGAGGAACAGTGTATTTTCAAAAAGAATGGTTTGTCGTCCGTTACGTTGAAGCTCCCTAAAGGAAATATATTGCAACCCGGTTTCTATTATTGCATAATGAAGGAGTTATCTTGGGAGGGGATCAACTTGACGGAGGTTATTTCTTCCACCAACGAGTTTACCGTTGTGGTAGATAATTCGTTAATAGACAAAACGTTTGTGGTGTTGAAGAACATCAGTCGGAAATAGTAAAAAGAAGAGTGTCGCAAAATTGAAAAGTGAAAATGTATGTTTTCGGGTAAAATTATTAATTTTGCGGGGAATGAATTAATTAAGAGTTATAATAGCGAATTTTGAAGATTAGATGTGAGTGCATTGTAATTTCAATTTTCGAATTTCAATTGATAAATTATGTTTGAGAATCTATCGGAGAGGTTAGAAAAATCGTTTAAGATTTTAAAAGGACAGGGAAAGATCACCGAGATCAACGTGGCCGAAACGCTTAAAGAGGTGAGACGTTCATTGTTGGATGCCGACGTAAACTATAAGATCGCGAAAGAGTTTACCAACACGGTAAAAGAAAAGGCATTGGGAATGAACGTGCTGACGGCCGTGAAACCGGGTCAGATGATGGTGAAGATTGTTCACGATGAATTGATCCAGTTGATGGGAGGGACCCATGTCGATATTAATATAAAAGGTAATCCGGCTGTTATCTTGATGTCGGGTCTGCAAGGTTCCGGTAAAACAACATTTTCTGGTAAACTGGCTAATTTGCTGAAGACAAAGCGGGGAAAACATCCTTTGTTAGTAGCCTGTGACGTTTATCGTCCGGCAGCTATCGAGCAGTTAAAAGTGCTTGGTGAGCAGATCGGGGTACCCGTGTATAGCGAGGAAGGAAACAATGATCCTGTGAAAATTGCCTTGAATGCCGTGAAAGAGGCCCGGGCTACAGGTAAAGATGTCGTGATTGTCGATACTGCGGGACGTTTGGCTATTGACGAGCAGATGATGAATGAAATTGCTGCCATCAAGAAAGCAATCGATCCGGAAGAGACCCTTTTCGTGGTGGATGCCATGACCGGACAGGATGCCGTGAACACGGCGAAGGAATTTAACGATCGTCTGAACTTTGATGGTGTGATCCTGACCAAGCTGGATGGTGATACTCGTGGTGGAGCGGCATTGTCTATTCGTACCGTGGTGAGTAAGCCGATTAAATTTGTCGGTACGGGTGAAAAACTGGAGGCTCTTGATGTGTTCCATCCCGAACGTATGGCTGACCGTATCTTGGGTATGGGTGATATTGTTTCTTTGGTTGAAAAAGCTCAGGAGCAATTTGACGCGGAGGAGGCGAAGAAGTTACAGAAAAAGATCGCCAAGAATCAGTTTAATTTTAATGACTTCTTGAGCCAGATTCAGCAGATCAAGAAGATGGGTAACATAAAAGATCTGGCATCCATGATCCCGGGTGTGGGTAAAGCATTGAAAGATGTGGATATTGATGATGATGCGTTTAAAGGAGTTGAGGCTATCATTTACTCGATGACCCCGGAAGAGCGGGAGAATCCGGAACTAATCAACGGTTCTCGTCGTAAACGTATTGCATCCGGTAGCGGTACCACTATTCAAGATGTAAATCGCTTGTTGAAACAGTTCGATGAATCCAAAAAGATGATGCGAATGTTATCCAAGGGCGGTAAGATGATGGGGAATGCCCCGATGAAGAGACGCTAAAGATTTTAGATTTTAAATTTTAGATTTTAGATTTAATCCTTTTATCAGGTTTGAATTTGAGGTTTAAGATTTAAAATCAAATAGATAAAATTGTGATTTTAGATTTTACGTGAATGTTCATGTGAAATTTAAAATTTGAAATCTAAAATTTAAAATTGATTAGATGGAAATTATTGACGGTAAAAAAATTTCAGCACAGGTAAAGCAAGAACTTGCAGATGAAATCGCTGCTTTCGTGACAGAAGGGAAAAAGATTCCGCATTTGGTTGCTGTGCTTGTAGGAAATGACGGGGCTAGCGAAACGTACGTTGCTAGTAAAGTGAAAGCCTGTCAGGCGGTAGGGATGAAAAGTTCAGAATTGCGTTATGGTGATGACATCACTGAAGAGCAGTTGTTGGCAGTCATTGATAAGTTGAACGAGGACCCCGATGTAGATGGGTTTATTGTGCAGTTACCTCTCCCGAAACATATTTCCGAAGAGAAAGTTTTGAACCGTATTCATCCGGATAAGGATGTGGATGGTTTCCATCCTTGTAACGTGGGCCGCATGGTGTTAGGATTACCGACTTATTTACCGGCAACCCCGGCAGGTATCGTGGAACTGCTGACCCGTTATAATATTCCGACAGAAGGCAAACATTGTGTTGTTGTCGGAAGAAGTAATATCGTGGGAACACCTATGGCAGTGTTAATGTCCCGGAAAGCCAAAAATGCCAATTGTACCGTTACTTTATGTCATAGCAGAACGGCGAATTTGAAAGATATTACTCGGCAGGCGGATATTTTGATTGTGGCGATTGGTGTTCCGCACTTCCTGAAAGAAGATATGGTGAAAGAAGGTGCTGTTGTGGTGGATGTCGGGATTCATCGTATTCCTTCGGAAACAGCAAAGAATGGTTGGAAATTAGTAGGAGATGTGGATTATGACCACGTGGCTCCTAAATGTTCATATATTACTCCGGTTCCCGGTGGTGTGGGACCGATGACTATCGTGACTTTGTTGCAAAACACGATAAAAGCGTGTAAAGCAAAACATTAAATAATTGAAAGTTGAGAATTGAAAATTGAAAATGAAAGATGATTTCTTTTTTTAATTTTCAATTTTCAATTTTGCATTTTCAATTGATCTATGGTTCTCAATTATATCTGGATTTTCTTTTTTGGTGCGGCATTTATCGTGGCGCTTTGTAAATTGATCTTCATGGGTGATACAGAAGTTTTTTCTGCCATCGTGAAGGCCACCTTTGATATGTCAAAAACGGGGTTTGAAATCTCGCTAGGTTTAACGGGTGTATTAACTCTGTGGATGGGAATCATGAAAATTGGAGAGCGGGGAGGGGCTGTGAAAGTGATGTCATGGTTGATTAGTCCTTTTTTCCGGAAGTTGTTTCCGGAATTACCACCGGATAGTCCGGCATACGGTTCAATTATGATGAATATCGCGGCGAATATGCTTGGGCTGGATAATGCCGCAACTCCCGTGGGACTGAAAGCGATGCAACAAATGCAGGAGGTGAATCCTCATAAAGATCGGGCTTCCAATGCGCAGATTATGTTTCTGGTGCTGAATACTTCCGGTTTGACGATTATCCCGGTTTCCGTTATGGTGTATCGGGCTCAAATGGGGGCAGCGAATCCGGCGGATATATTTATTCCGATATTATTGGCTACTTACGTGTCCACGTTAGCCGGCCTGATTGCGGTGGCGGTGTACCAGCGCTTGAACCTGTTTAACCGGGTTGTTATGGCTTATTTGATTGGAGGAACCTTGGCCGTGGGTGGTTTAATCTGGTATTTTTCCGGGTTGGACAAGGAAACGATCACAACGATTTCCACGGTAGCTAGTAACGTTATTCTTTTCTCGATCATCACAGCTTTTATTGTCATGGGGGCTTGGCGTAAAATAAATGTGTACGATGCGTTTATTGATGGCGCAAAAGAGGGTTTTTCCATTGCAGTAAAAATCATTCCGTATTTAGTGGCGATTCTTGTGGCTGTCGGGGTGTTTCGGGCAGCGGGAGCGATGGATATGTTGATGAGTGGATTGGAACGTTTGTGTCTGGCTTGTGGATTAGATGCTGATTTTATACCGGCCTTGCCTACGGCCTTGATGAAACCGCTTAGTGGAAGTGGGGCGCGCGGGCTGATGATTGACACCATGAACACGTTCGGGGCAGACTCTTTCGCCGGGCGATTGGCGTCAACTTTCCAAGGGGCTACAGATACGACATTTTATATTATCGCCGTGTATTTTGGTGCAGTGGGGATTAAAAATACACGTTACGCAATACCTTGTGGATTGATTGCCGATTTTGCGGGTATCATTGCTGCTTTGGTGATGGCTTATATCTTTTTTGCATAGTAGAATCTAAGGGTGTTATTTGCCCGACATAACTGATCGGAGCTCGCTTACGGTCACTAAAATATAAATAGCAAGTTCCGTCATATTGAATATCCATGTTCAGATAACAAATATCTTGGTTGGAGCGAACGGTTATTTGATAGGCAATAGCTTTCTTTTTTCCGTCTTGATAAATTTTTACCGTGCGACTGAATAATACCGTGTTGAAAGAAACTGAATCTAAGTGTGAATTTGATGTCCATGTAGCTCTGCCGAAATAAGGAAGTTGTGTCGTTACCAGGGAGTCATTTATGCTTAGATAACAATTTTGTGGGTTAATGTCAATGTTGGCACCCGCCCCCGGTGGTGTGAAAAGTGTTTGTACGGTAGGGGTCGCAATGTAGAACTTAACAGTGAATTGATCACTATTCACCAGTGCCAGTGTTTTCTGAAACTCTTTTTCGAAACGAATTTCTTTTTTATTCTGAGCTTGACCTGTTGTAAAGAACAGTATTCCAATCAAAAAGATGAATGTAATTCTTTTCATATTTCCCTTTTTTGAGTACTATACGTGGGTAGATTGAAAATGTTATAAATATATTTTCTACGAAAAGTTTGTATTGTTACGAAATTTTCGTAGATTTGCGAAAGAATCGTAAATAAATAGTTCGTATGGAAAAATTGACACATCAGGAAGAAGAGGTAATGTTGATCATCTGGCAGGTGAAAAGTGGCGTGATAAAAGATTTTTTGAATCGGATGGAAGAACCGAGGCCGCCTTACACGACGGTCGCTTCTATCGTGAAGAACTTGGAGAAAAAAGGATTCCTGACCAGTAAGAAGCATGGAAATATTTACGAGTATATTCCCGTCATGGATGAAAGTGAATATAAAACGAAATTTATGTCCGGGGTGGTACGTAATTATTTTGAAAATTCTTACAAGGAGATGGTGACGTTCTTTGCTAAAGAACAAAAGATTTCGGCAAAAGATCTCGAAGAGATCATAAAGCTAATAGAGAAACAATAAAATGTACAAGCCATGATTACCAATGCGACATTGATCTATTTGATAAAGGTAAATATTGCGCTAGTCGTGTTTTATCTTTTTTATCGGCTATTATTCAGTCGGGATACATTTTTTACTTTCCGAAGAGTTTGTTTGTTAATGAGCCTTGCCTTGGCCTGTTTGTATCCAATGGTCTTGTTTTCTTTTGGAGAAGATCAAAAAGTAGTTATTCACCATGCGATTGCCCAATATGCGAGTAATCTTTTACCGGAAGTGACTGTTGGAATGGCTCCGGCACCCGTGGAAATAAATATGTTTGACATATTGTGCTTGGGATATTCAACTGTTGTGGTCTTTTTATTGGGACGGATCGTGATCCAGATATTTTCGATCCTTCGGTTCGTGAAAAAGCGGAATAGAGCAGTTTGTTTGTCAACACCGATTATTTTGTTAAAAGGTGAAGTTGCTCCTTTTTCTTTTTTCAAGTGGATATTCATCAATCCTTCATTGTATGAATCGGATGATTTACAAGAAATTATGATGCATGAAAAAACTCATGCAGATCAGTATCATTCTTTGGACGTGATGGTATCCGAATTATTATGTGCATTGTTTTGGATCAATCCGGCAATGTGGTTATTAAAAGGGGAGATTCGTCGTAATTTGGAATTTCTGGCTGATAAGCGGGTTGTATACTCCGGTGTTGATCGGAAAGCTTATCAATATCATCTCCTTCGTCTTTCTCATCCTTCGGCTGCAGCTCAAATAGTAAATAAATTTAATGTGACACCATTAAAAAAGCGTATTATGATGATGAATAAAAAAAGAACTTCGAAAATGGGATTGCTCAAGTATGCACTGCTATTTCCGGTTGTTGCGTTATTAGTATTGTCTAGTAACGTGCAGGCGATTGTGCATCAGGGAGATTATCGGGATACGGTGATTCTGGTCGATAAAGGCAAGTTGATTGTATCCGGAACTGTTGTTGACCAGTATAACAGAGCCTTGCGCGGGGTTACCGTGTTGATTAAGAATACTGCGGAAGGAACCCATACCGGATGGGATGGCAAGTTTATGTTGGCAGTTGATAAGGGGGCTGAACTTGTTTTTTCTCATGCTGGTAAAAAGAATATATTGGTTCCAGTGAAAGTTGGTGATCGGATGCGTGTAAGTATGTTGGATGACACCAGTCGGCCGGTGGTGAGAGAACCTGAATATGAGGGCTCGGATAACGATATATTTCAAGTGGTTGAAGATATGCCACAATTTCCTGGTGGAAGTGTTCAAAGATATGTAGCTCAACATATAAAGTATCCGAAGGAAGCGGCGGAGAAGAATATCCAGGGAAAAGTATTTGTTCAATTTGTTATTTCGAAGACAGGAAAAGTTACTGATGTGAAAGTTGCTCGTGCCGTACATCCTTTATTGGATGCGGAGGCTATAAGAGTTGTACAAGAAATGCCGAATTGGAAACCGGGAACGCAAAGAGGAAAAGCCGTGAGGGTTTCATATACAGTTCCCATTAATTTTCAATTACAAGAACCTGTATTGAAAGAAACCGAAAAGAAATAGACTTCGTGTTATAATGCATGGAAATGAATCCCCTCTTTCGCATAATATATGATGTGAAAGAGGGGATTTGTAAAATAATTTCAATATCTTTGAAAATATCATAGGTGTTAAAAATAACTACGGAGTGTCGTGTCATGCTTGTTTCCCAATCCGTGGTCAAGTAGGTAATAATTATTAAAAAGACTCGTTATGATTACAAAGAGGAAAAAAAAATTGAAAATGAAGTGGGATTGGTGTATCCCGTTTTTTTCTATGTTGGGAATATTGCTTTTTACTACTTGCCTGCAAGCTGCGGAATCTCGGGGTGGAGATAGGGATTCAGTAAAGTTTATGGTGAAAGGTACCGTGGTGGATAAAAGTGGTCAACCTTTGGAGGGTGTCAGTATTTTTGTAACAAAATCAGACAAACGTATATTTACCGGGAAGGACGGGAAATTCTCGTTGATGGTTAATAAAGGGGCAAGACTTGTAATTTATCTTCAGGGTAAGGTGACGAAAGAGGTGAGGGCGGATGTCAAAAAAGAGATGCGAGTGGTTATGCTTAACGAGATGTATATGGAAGAGAGGATGCCCTATTTGCTGGGCGAGGATGTGATGCAATATGTAGTCAGGAACATAAAATATCCGAAAGATGCGTTGGAAATGAAAATTCAGGGTAAGGTGTTTGTACAATTTATTGTTGAAAAAGATGGAAGTTTGTCGAATGTGAGAGTAATACGTCCTGTTTACCCTTCTTTGGATGAAGAAGCATGTCGGGTGATTAGGGGTATGTCACAATGGAGTCCCGGAATTCAAAAAAGTAAGCCAGTACGGGTTTCTTATACCCTTCCTATAAATTTTAGTTTGCGTTAAGAGAGAAGGGTTATCCGAAAAGTTTTAGCGGATAACCCCTTTCTTTATTTTTCAATTCTTTCCCGCTGTCACGATATACATATCATCCACGTTCAAATATTTTTGAGCCAGACGCATAATGTCTTCGGGGGTGCAAGAACGGATCTTGTCGATAGCCCGGAGATAGAACGTGTTATCTTGTCCGTAATTGAGTTTGTGTTTCAAGGCATCGGACTGGGAGAAAACACCGTCTAGTTCTCGTAACAACTCCCCGTTAAAATAACTCTTTACGAGACTTAATTCTTCTTCGGGAACGAGTTCTTCTTGCAGGCGGCGAATCTCTTTTATACATTCAGCTATTGTTGCCTCCGTTGCGTTGGCATTGACATCCGTTGCGATCATCCAGTGAGCGGCTTGCGGCATGGTAACGTTGTATGAGCCGATGCCATAGGTGTACCCTTTTTCTTCCCGGATGTTCGACATCAGGCGGGAGCCGAAATAGCCGCCGAGTACCATGTTCAAAAGCTGGAAATACGTGTAGTCTTCGTCCAGTAACATGACTCCGCTTTTCCCGATACGGATACTGGTTTGTACGGCATCGGGTTTGGATATATGGTATTTACCGGGGCCGCTCGGTTGTATTGAGTAGGTCTTGTCTGGTGGCAGGGGGGTACTGCTCATGGGCGAAAAGGCTTGGCTTACTTCTTGTAAAACCGTATCGCTGACATTCCCGCAAAGCATGATTCTGCATTGTGATGCCTGCACTCTTTCCCGGTAGAAATCGTGTAATAATTCCGGAGTCACTTGGTCGAAATTTTCCAGTGTGAAGTAATTTGCATAAGGGTGTTCCTTCCCGTACATACGGTATATGAATTCCATCCGAGCAAGGTAAGATGTCTTTTCTATATTTACCAGATGTTGCTGTTTCCGGTTACGGATATACGTTTCCAGTTCTTTTTGCGGGAATGTACTTTCAAGTGTCATTTCTGCCAGCATACGAATGGTTTGTGGGGCGTATTTATTAAGCGAAATTAGGCTTAATTCAGCTTTGTGCATACCGCAATTGAAATCCACGTATGCTCCATGATAATCAAACAACTCTGCAATTTCGGCAGAGGTATGTTGACGGGTTCCCTCGTTGAGCATGTTAATCATGCTTGATGCGATAACCGGACGGGATTGGTTGTAAATCCCGGCTGAGAGTACCACGTCCATCTTGAAAACCTCTTGATTGGGATCGTGAAGGTACACGATTTCGATTCCATTGGGAAGCGTGATTTGTTGATGCCCCCACAGCGATGGACGGGAGATTTCAGTGATGGACGGTTCTATATTTCTATTCATAAAAGTAGCAATTATTTGTCTTTAAGATACCACAAGGTAGAGCAATTCTGTGTGGAGAATAATTCTCGGGCGGTCTGTTTTATCGAATCAAGAGATACTTCCGCGTATCGGATAGACTCCGAATTAATCAGGTTAATATCTCCTAGATAGTCAAAAAATGCCAAGTTGGCTGATTTCCCTTGATAATTGATCTCGCTGTAAGAGATTCGGGCTTCAGTTTTGTTGATTACCTTTTGGAGTTCCCGTTCTGAAATCGGGTCTTCGATAAAACGATCAATCTCGTTTTGGATGGCGGCTTCCGCTTCTTCTATCGCTACTCCTTCCGAGAGTTTCCCGGAGAAAATGAATAATCCCGGATCCATGTCCCCGGTGATATAAGCGTCAATTTCCGAGAATAATTTCCCGTTTTTAATGAGGTTGATGTACAAGCGGGAGGATTGACCGTTGGATAATATGTCTGAGATCGTGTCGCACGTGTAGAAATTATCCGATCGGCGGTCGCCCATATGATATACTTTATATATTGCATCTGCCGGAACTTTGTTATGCTCGCATACGAGGCGACGCTCTTCGGTTTGTTGCGGTTCCATGGGTAATGCTTTTCTCTTATAACGAACGGGAGGAATGTCCCCGAACCATTTTTTCACGAGTTCAAGGGCTTTTTCGTCGGTAATATTACCGCTGATACTTAGTATGGCATTATCCGGGGCATAGAAACGATGAAAGAAGTCTTCCACCTCTTCCAGGGATGCCCCTGCGATATGGTCAATGTTTTTCCCGATAGTAGGCCACTGGTACGGATGTACCTTATAGGCTAAAGGACGTAATTTCAACCAAATGTCCCCGTAAGGATTATTGAAGTAGCGCTGTTTGAATTCTTCAATGACCACGTTGCGTTGAACGTCAAGTGATTTTTGGGAGAAATCGAGTGCCAGCATCCGGTCTGATTCCAGCCACAAGGCCGTTTCGATATTGGGGGCCGGGATCGTGATGTAATAATTCGTGTAGTCGTTATTCGTGAAAGCATTACTATCCCCGCCCGCTTTCTGAACGTGATAATCGTAATCCGCGATGTGTTTGGATCCCCCGAACATTAAATGTTCAAAAAGATGGGCAAAGCCCGTGCGATTGGGATCTTCGTCCCGGGCACCTACTTTATAAAGGATGTTCACGGATACAAATGGAGTACTGGTATCTGTGTTACAGATCATTGTTAAGCCATTGTCTAGTGTGTGGCGTGTAAATTTTATCATAAATGTAAATTCATTTTCATAGTTTCAGATCGCCCAATTTGCTTGTTGTTTTGTTGAAATCAGCGATAATATCTTCCATAATTTCAGCCACGGTTTCTTCTTTGTGCAACATGGATGCGATTTGTCCGATTTCTAACTCACCTTCCGTCATGTCACCTTCGAAGATTCCTTTCTTAGCCCGTCCTTTACCTAAAAGTTCAGTTAATTGGGCGGCCTCTGCTCCGGCGTCTTCCAGTGCTTTTACCTGATTGAAGAAGTCGTTTTTAATCAGACGGGTTGGGGCGAGTTTTTTCAATGCCAGCATGGTGCCACCTTCTTCCGTGTCAAATACCCGTTGTTTGAATGTCGGATGGGCGGAAGATTCTGCGGCAACGGCAAAACGGGTTCCGATTTGTACCCCTTCCGCTCCGAGAGTCATGGCGGCTGCCACGGATTTTCCAGAGGATATTCCCCCTGCGGCAATAACGGGTAGGGAGCAGGATTCCACTACATTGGGAATCAAGGTGAGTGTGGTCGTCTCTTCCCGTCCGTTATGTCCCCCGGCTTCAAAACCTTCTGCAACAACTGCATCTACTCCTGCCTCTTCGCATTTCTTTGCAAACAGGGCGCTACTGATTACGTGTACTACGATGATGCCATGTGATTTTAACAAGGGTGTCCATTTTTTGGGGCTCCCGGCAGAAGTGAAAACAATTTTAACGCCTTCTTGGATAATAATATCCATAAGCCGGTCAATTTCCGGATAAAGTAACGGGACATTGATCCCCCACGGTTTATCCGTGGCCTCTTTCATTTTCCGGATATGTTCCACCAGCATTTCCGGGTGCATGGAACCGGCGCCCAGTAATCCTAATCCCCCGTTGTTACTTACTGCGGAAGCTAGCCGCCATCCGCTACACCATACCATACCCCCTTGAATAATCGGGTATTTTATATTGAAAAGTTTTGTTATTCTATTTTTCATGATGTATAAATAAAATCGTTTGTAATCATCTCTTGTAAAAAATTAGCTATAAGGATGTCCTCTAGCTATAAAATCACTCTTCAGGAAAGACGTGACATTAAACAAAGATAGAGAAAAATGCTGCTGTTGAAAAGTATTTTTCTTTAAAATTGTTCACTGCGGATAGCAAAAGGCTTTCATTAGACCCTAAAGTTTCCGGACACTCGTTTTTTGAACGATAGATTATTTCTTGATATTCAGTAATTCCGGGCTGAAATCCGGCAATTTCCTTTTATTTTGGATTTCCCGTATTTTTAAAGAATAACAATGATTCTCTATTAAAAATAAATACTATTTTTGTTGCAAAATAAATTATTTACTTAGATGTGAAGAGGTAAAGGTGCGTGGTTATAGGAAAACATTGTTTATTTTCTTCATTTCTATAAAAAATAAATTCAAATGACAGAAAAGCTTACTCTAAGAGACAATGCAGCCGTTCGGTGGGCCGCTTTATTGTTGCTGGCATTAGCCATGTTTTGTTCATATATATTTATGGACATTTTATCACCGATTAAAGATTTGATGCAGTCAGAACGTGGTTGGGATTCATTGGCATTTGGAACAATGCAAGGTTCTGAAACATTCTTGAATGTATTTGTATTCTTTTTAATTTTTGCCGGTATCATTCTGGATAAAATGGGTGTTCGTTTCACTGCTCTTTTATCAGGTGGGGTAATGTTAATCGGTGCGGTTATTAAATGGTATGCTGTTGCAGAAGGTTTCAAGGGAAGCGGGTTGGAAGCATGGTTTACGAACAATTTGAATTACATCCCGGGTTTTGATGAGTTGGGAATCTCCCCGTTCTACCAGGGAATGCCGGCATCTGCTAAACTGGCTGCAGTTGGTTTCATGATCTTCGGCTGTGGTGTGGAAATGGCTGGTATCACGGTTTCTCGCGGTATTGTAAAATGGTTTAAGGGACGTGAAATCGCTTTGGCAATGGGGTCCGAAATGGCATTAGCGCGTTTAGGAGTTGCTACTTGTATGATTTTCTCTCCGTTCTTCGCCAAACTTGGTGGACAGGTTGACGTTTCTCGTTCAGTTGCCTTTGGTGTGGTGTTATTGATGATCGCGTTGATCATGTTCATTGTTTATTTCTTCATGGATAAGAAATTGGATGCACAGACCGGAGAGGCTGAAGAAAAAGATGAGCCCTTTAAAATTAAAGATATTGGGAAAATCCTGTCAAGTGGAGGTTTCTGGTTGGTTGCATTACTTTGTGTATTGTATTACTCGGCTATTTTCCCGTTCCAGAAATATGCGGTTAACATGCTACAATGTAATTTGACATTTACTCCTCCTGCCGAAGGTTCTTTCTGGGCTGGGAATACTGTGACAATTATTCAATATTGTATCATGCTGGTTGTTGCAGCTACTGCATTTGCATTTAACTTTACAAGCAAGAAGGCATTGAAAACTTTGTTGTTAGCTATCTCTGTAATAGGTTTGATTATATTCTGCTACATGGGTTATATGCGTCAGTCGGCAGAGACTATTTTTGCCGTATTCCCGTTGTTGGCAGTGGGTATCACGCCGATTCTTGGTAAAGTGGTTGACAATAAAGGTAAGGCTGCTACCATGTTGATGTTCGGTTCAATCTTGTTGATCGTGTGTCACTTGACATTTGCATTTATCTTACCTCTGTTTAAAGGTAGTGCAATCGGAGGTGTTTTGATTGCGTACGTGACCAT
The DNA here is from genome assembly GCF_040920905.1 of Butyricimonas sp. RTP31003st1_G1_RTP31003_210430. NCBI lineage: Bacteria > Pseudomonadati > Bacteroidota > Bacteroidia > Bacteroidales > Odoribacteraceae > Butyricimonas > Butyricimonas sp. RTP31003st1_G1_RTP31003_210430. The sequence goes on from NZ_JBCOSQ010000004.1 coordinate 56,858, forward strand.
TTTAATTCTGGGAGCATCGTTCTCGCTGGTTCCGGCTTCATTGTGGCCGAGTGTTCCGAAGTTGGTTGATCAGAGAGTGATTGGTTCTGCTTATGCATTGATATTCTGGATTCAAAATATCGGTTTGTGGCTTTTCCCGTTATTGATCGGTAAAGTGTTGGATAACACAAATCCTCAAGTTGTAAATGACTTGAAGAATCACGTGATCACCCCGGAACAAGCTGCTGTTTCCTATAATTATACGTGGCCTCTTGTCATGTTGGCTTGCTTGGGTGTTGCCGCTTTGATTATCGGTATAATCCTGAAACGTGTTGATAAGGTGAAAGGTCTCGGTTTGGAATTACCGAACGTTCAACAGTAAGAAGAAAATTGATTGTATTCATATTGAAAATGTCCACTTCAAACGAGGTGGACATTTTTAATTTAGAATATATCTTGTGGTTTATATTTTTTTCTCGATCCTGTACACGTTCCGATCGCTGGCACTTCGGGAAACTAATTCTGCCAGGAAACCGGCTAAGAAAAGTTGAGAACCGATGATCATGCAGGTCAGAGCGATATAAAAGTAAGGATTATTTGTCACTAGAGGGGCTCTTAGGTTATGGGCCACGGCGATCAGTTTTTCAATACCGATCCAAGCGGCGGCACAAAATCCGATAATAAATAACAGCGTTCCCAGCGCACCGAATAAGTGCATGGGTTTTTTAGCGAACCGGGTAATAAAAGTTACGGAAAGTAGGTCGAGAAAACCGTTAATAAACCGGTTAAGTCCGAATTTCGTTACCCCGTATTTTCGGGCTTGATGATGAACCACCTTTTCCCCGATCCGGGTGAATCCGGCCTGTTTGGCCAAAATCGGGATGTAGCGGTGCATCTCCCCGTATACTTCGATATTCTTCACTACCGTGTTTTTATAAGCCTTTAATCCGCAATTAAAGTCATGTAACTTTATGCCGGAGAACTTCCGGGCAGTAGCGTTGAAAAGCTTTGTCGGGAGTGTTTTGGTTATCGGGTCATATCTTTTCTTTTTCCAGCCGGAAATCAAGTCATAATCTTCTTCCGTGATCATGCGGTAGAGTTCCGGAATCTCGTCCGGGCTATCTTGTAAATCTGCATCCATGGTGATTACCACGTCTCCTTGTGCATCCTCGAAACCACAATGTAATGCGGCCGATTTCCCATAATTACGGCGGAATTTAATGCCACGTACATGATCGTCTTTAGCAGACAGTTGTTCGATCACTTTCCATGACTTGTCGTTACTCCCGTCATCTACCATAATAATTTCGTAGGTAAAATTGTTCGCAACCATGACTCTCTCGATCCATGCGGAAAGTTCTGGCAAGGATTCTTCTTCATTATATAACGGTACGACTACTGAAATATCCATGTTTAAAATTCTTGCGGGTTAAACGGTAATTTACTTCTTCTGACCAACCCGGCTATAAATAGCGAGAAGGCTGCTCCCACGATGATTCTATTGAATAGTTCCCCGAAAGCGATACTGGCGGGAACAAAATATACATCAACATTTTCTTCGAGCATTTTGAAGAGCGGGGAGTTCTGACCGGTAATTTTCAGTGTGTTTATTGTCACATTTTTGAATTCGGTCAGTAAGTCCGCGTTGAACGTGTATAAAAAGAACACGTACACGGCATAGCATAACGAGGCGATGCAAAGGATAAAAATGCCTGTTTTCAGTGCTTTCCCGTAAGAAATGACGCCTGCCAACTGTTCATCCCTGTATTTCCGGACACCGATGAATATCCCGAAAATGGTTAGCATCATGATGATGTTGTGGAATTGTGCGTTTACCACGATTCCTTTTCCTGCCAGGATAAATAACAAAGATGCGAAAATGAAGGTGCCCCCGATCAGGCACCCGAATATTGAATTCTGTTTTAAGAATAGCTCGTTATTTTTTTCCATTTAATTTTTCTCCTTTAGTATAATTGGGCGGGACCTCTTAACGAGATCATTTCACCGACCTGAGGTTGCTCGCCGTTTTCCATGTAATTATATTGCAACAATTTGGCGAGCTTGATTCCATATATCTGGGAGATCATGTACATGGTGTCTCCGGCTTTCGTTTTATGGAACGTGTAACCTTTGGGGGCTTTGTTCTTTTTCTTTGCCAAGAACACGTGCATTCCTGTACGGATCGAAAGTTCGTTTTTATCGTTGTATTTTAGTAATTTCTTCAACGGAATGTTGAAATACTGGGCGATACTTTCAAACGTGTCCCCTTCTTTCACTTTCACGGAAGGAATTCGATTGATATATACCACCCGGCTCTGGTAGTTTTTGCTTTCGCTGAGTTTGTAGTTTAATTCATTGGGTATCGGACGGACTTTTTTTGCCGGGCGATCGAATTGATATAACTCTTCTTCCTCGATAATTTTAATGAGTTTTTGTGCGTAATCGGAGGCGGTTGCATATCCTGCTTTTTTCAAGCCTTTGGCCCAGCCTTTATAATCTGTTTTTGGCAGGTCGAACAGGAAGGCGTAGCGGGGGCGGGTGAGTAAGAATTCACTGTGATCTACCCATGATTCTTCCGGATTCCTGTATTTTCGAAAACATTCGTTTCGTTTATCATCGTCCATGGTAAAACTGGCCCCGTTCCAGTTATGGCATTTGATACCGAAATGGTTGTTGGCGTTGACCGCCAGTTTGGATGTTCCGCATCCGGATTCCAACATCCCTTGTGCCAGCTTGATACTGGCGGGGATTCCCGTACGATCCATCTCTTCGATGGCAATACTTTTATATTTTTTGATGAACGCTTTGCGACTGTCAGTAGAGGCTCCACATATGTTAACACATATAAAACTCAAAAATAAAATAACGTAAATCTTGCTCATAGTTTCCGATAATGTTTTATATTGGCGGTAAAATTACGAAAAAAAATAGAATGGAGAAAGCGGAATTGAAGATTGATTACACGGTGTACCGGGAATCTTACCCGGAAGGGTACGAGGAATTGTGTCGTGCAGCCTTGGATGTCACGAAAAATGCGTATTGCGTGTATTCCGGTTTTGCCGTGGGGGCCGCCGTGTTGATGAATAACGGTGAGGTCGTTTGTGGTACCAATCAGGAGAATGTTGCTTATCCTTCCGGGCTGTGCGCCGAGCGGACCGCATTATTTTATGCTTGTTCTACGTATCCGGAGGCGGGGATCAAGGCAATTGCCATTGCAGCCCGGGATCATGGCGTGGAAGTGGAGGACAATGTTACCCCGTGCGGGGCTTGTCGTCAGGTGATGGCCGAGATTGTTCAACGCTATAAAGCGGATTTTGACGTTATCATGATAGGCAAAAAAAGAACCCTCTTGATCAAGGCCAGCCAGTTATTACCTTTTTCGTTTGTCATGCCTTAAAATGCTTTCCCGAAGAGAATGAAATATTGGTTTGATTAAACCAGAATTAGGTGTAATACAGTTGTAATCTAATAGAGAACAGTACCCTTTTTCGTTGATCATTCAGAGATCAACCGTTGATGCGCCTGTCGCTGTTATCTGAGTTCTGTTTAAGCTCTGGGGAGTCTTCGAAAGAGGGGTAGCTTTTCGGTTAAATCTCTTCTTGTTCTCGGATAGATTTGTTGAACTTTACTGGTTATTATCTGTTGTTCAATATATTGCTTTACATTTATTCGTTTTGTATTCGTTATATCATTGTTGAAGTGAAAACAATAACATAACGAAACAATGAAGGGACGGGTGTAAGCGTAAGGGTGGTGGAAAAAAGGAAGAAATATAGTCTATTTTTTATAAGTTTTGAATAATACTTTTTTGAAGTTGATGTGACTTATTCAAAGAAAGATGTAGAACGGACGAAATTGTTTACGGAAGGCATGGAATAATAAAATATTATTACTTTTGTGATTATTAAACGATCGTCTTTTGATATAGTATGTGGGGATTTAAAAAAGATGTGATTCTTTCGTAGGAAAGATTTTTTGGAATATATAATATGCCCATTATGATGGTGGAAGATAAGGATGTAGAAGGATTACGGCGGGGGGATAGAGTTTGTTTTGAGAATATATTTAATCGGTATTCTCCGGATTTGTATGTGGTTGCTTATCGTATCACGGGAAATAAGGCGGTAGCGGAAGATGTTGTCCAGGATTTTTTCGTGAAGTTGTGGATGAACCGGGAAAAAGTGCTGATATATAAATCCTTCCGTTATTATTGTTTTTCTGCAATACATTATGCCTCCTTAAATGCGACACGGACAAAATATAGGGATACGGAATTATCTGAAGAATTAGAGGATCCGTCTTGTGTGGAGTATGAAATGGAACGAGCGGAGTTGTGCGAAAAAATTCATCTGGCAATTGATTCTTTGCCGGAAAAATGTAAAGCTATTTTTGTGGATGCCTGTATCGAGGAATGTAGCTATGTTGAGGTGGCTCAAAAGTATGATCTATCGATAAATACAGTAAAAGTGCAAGTAAGTAAAGCGTACCGGATTTTACGGGAAAAATTGACGAAAGAGCAATTTTTTATTTTTTTGTTGATTTTTTTGAAATCCGAGTAATACTTTTTTCAAGTTGATGTGACTTGTTAATGAAAGGTTATTTGAATATGGAAGAGTACAGATCAAATATGAATATTCTAAAAGAGGTTTTACGAGGGAAACGTCCTCATGATGACGTGGAGTTCGTGGCTTGGCTGAAAGAATCCGAGGAGCATCAGAAATGTTACGAGGAGGTTCTGCAACAGGCTGCAAGCGATTTGAGGATTAAAAAATCGTTTAATCGACAACTTATATGGAACCGGGTGTTGGATGAGACTCGGAAAAAAGAACGAGTACGAGTTTTGCGACGTTCTTTCATGCGTTATGCCGCTGTGTTATTACCGTTCGTGGCTTTGTTTGCTTGGTGGCTACTGAAGACGGGAGATGTGGAGTCAAGCGTGGAGGTTACTGCTAATGAGGGTGGTATTATGTTGTTTCTTTCTAACGGGGAGCGGGTGAACATTAGTCAGTTCGATTCGACTGGAGTTCTGGAAAAGAACGGGATGAAAATTAGGATGACGGAGAAAAGGGATCAAATCGTGTACGAGAATCATGATGACATTTCCAAGGAATTAATTTATAATACATTGAGTGTTCCCGCCCGTGCAGAATATTGTCTGACCCTAGAAGATGGTACAAAGGTGTGGTTGGCGGCAACCTCCCGGTTAAAGTATCCGGTTAATTTTGTGGGAACTTCTCGGGAAGTGTATTTGGAAGGTGAAGCGTTTTTTGACGTGGCGAGGGATACGTCAAAACCTTTTATCGTGAATTGTGCCACTTTTTCGGTGAAAGCCTTGGGGACATCTTTTGATGTAAGTTGCTATAATGATGATGAATTTGGTTTGGCGACTCTTGCCTCGGGAAAGATTGAAGTAGCCCTTGGGGATCAGAAAAAAATATTGAGTCCCGGGGAGCAAGCCTTGATTAAAGAACAATCCTTATCAGTGAAAGAGGTGAATATTTTGCCTTATACGTCTTGGATGGAAGATCGGCTTTACTTTTTTAATGAAAAACTGGAGTCGATTATGAAACGGATGGCTCGTTGGTATGGAATTGAGGTGTGTTATGCGGACCTGGGCATTCGGGAATTACACTTTACAGGGAATGTGCCCAAGTATACCGATATTGAAAAAGTATTTGATATACTGGAGTTCGCTACCCATTTGGATTTTTCTTTAGAAAAAGGTAAAGTACTCATTTCCCGATCGAAGAAATAAGGAATTTTTGAGTAAATAATGTGTGATATTGAACGTGAAAATGTTCAATAATGGGAATACTATATACTAATGTTTTTTAATCATATAAATTAAAACCAATAACTTATGATGAAAAAAGTTGTGATTCAATCGCGGAAATTCTTGTTTATTTTCGTGACTCTGTTGCTGGCTTACGGGACCATGCTAAGGGAAGAGGTTTCAGCCCAAACGCAACAAATGAGTGTTAAGTTTGAAAATATGTCTCTTTTGGATGCCTTGGGACATTTAAGCAAACAAACGGGTGGAAAGATATTATACAATCATGAGCGGATTGATAAATCCGTGAGGATTAATGTCGTATTGACGAACAAAGCTCTTCCTGATATCCTGAATAAATGTTTGCAAGGGACAAAGTACATGTACAAGGAAGTAGATGGGGTATATGTTATTTCCGAGAAAGAAGAGGTGGTTGTTCAAGAAAAGAAGGAGATTGTGGTGAAAGGAAATGTAAAGGATGAGAGGGGTGAGCCCATGCCGGGTGCCACGATTATATTGAAAGGTACGACGATCGGTATAACCTCTAATGAGACGGGAGATTTTACATTACTTCTGCCTGCTAAAGACTCGTTGATATTACTTGTTTCCTTTATCGGTTATGAAACACAGGAGATAAAAGTACAAGGCGACAAGAAACTGAATATACGGATGAAGATCGAAACAAGTGCTTTGGAAGATGTGGTCGTTACAGGATATGCCAATATTGATAAAAAGAGCTTTACCGGAAATGCTGTTAGCGTGAGCAAAGAGGAATTACTGAAAGTTTCCAAGTCAAATGTGATTCAAGCATTACAGGTTTTTGACCCTTCCTTTAGAATTAGGGAGAATAATAAATGGGGATCAGATCCGAATGCATTGCCAGAGGTGAATATCCGGGGTACTTCCAGTACGGGAGTGAAGGCGTTGGATGCCGATCCGCTGGATAAATCGAATTTGAAGAATAACTCAAATCTGCCGACGTTTATTATGGACGGTTTCGAAATTACAGCGGAAAAGTTGTATGATTTTGATCCCAATAGAATTCAGAATATTACAATATTGAAGGATGCTGCTGCAACTGCGATTTACGGTTCTCGTGCTGCCAATGGGGTGGTGGTCATTACAACCGTGGCTCCGAAAGCCGGACAGTTGTCTGTAACGTATAGTTTGACCGGAAAAGTTTCTACTCCTGATTTGAGTGATTATAATTTAATGAATGCCAGAGAATTGTTGGATACAGAAATTGCGGCAGGTTTTTATGAGGCAGAGACTTTTCCCGAATTGTATTCTAAGCGGGAGGAATTGTTAGCTAAGGAGGCGAATATAGCGCGGGGAGTGAATACTTATTGGTTGTCGCAACCTTTACGTACAGAATTCAACACGCAGCATAGTTTGTACATGGAAGGAGGGGCTCAAGGTTTACGATATGGGATTGATTTTAGTTATCGGAATGATAAAGGGGTGATGAAAGAATCTTTCCGAAAGAGAATAGGGGGAGGATTTTCTATTAATTATCAAGTTAAAGGTTTGTCGGTGCGAAATTATATCTCTTATAGCGTGATGAATTCAGAGGATTCTCCATACGGTTCTTTTTCTAGTTATGCATCAGCATTGCCTTATGATCGTTATAAAGATGAAAATGGGGTAATTGCCCAAAATTTGCCTCAATGGCATAATAGATCCGGGATGACGACTGAGGATTTGGGACGGGTAAATCCATTGTACGAGTCAACTTTGAATAATTTCAGTGGATCAAAGTATGAGGAGTTAATTGATAACTTTGGTGTGAATTGGATGTTTGCCGAGCATTTTCAGTTAAAGGGTGATTTTAGTGTGACCCGCCGTTTTTCTACGACAGAACGTTTCGTTGATCCAAAGTCTTTACAAAATAAGAATGAATCATTGTCTGTAAATAATATGTCTTCTGGCTCGTATAATTTAAGTAAGAGTGAAGAACTTAGTTGGAATACCAATATTTTGTTTGCATATAATCAAATGGTGAATAGGCATAATATAAATTTGACTGCCGGGTTGAATATTATGGCAAATAAGAGTGAGGGGACTTCTAGTCAATATAAAGGTTTCCCGTCCGGCTCGTTGAACTCTATTAATTATGCAGAGGAAATATATGAAAAGCCGACTGCTAATGAGCGTTTGAGTAGAATGGTTGGTTTTTTGGCTGGATTGAATTACACGTATAATAATATTTATTTGTTGGATGCTTCTTGTCGTTTTGACGGTTCTTCAGATTTTGGTAAAGATAAAAAGTTTGCTCCTTTCTGGTCGGCCGGACTCGGTATTAATATTCATAATTATGAATTCATGAAACAACAAGGTGTGTTGTCAACTTTAAAATTGCGGGCATCATACGGGGCCACGGGTAAAGTGAATTTTCCCCCGTATGTAGCGAAAACAACCTATGAAGTCTTAACAGATCAATGGTATCGTACGGGATTTGGTGCATTACTGAAAGCATTGGGTAATCCGGCTTTATCTTGGGAGAAAACGAAAACTTTTGATGCTGGATTCCAATTAGGTTTTATGCATGACCGTTTGTTTATCACGGGAAGTTGGTATCACAAGAAAACGACAGGTTTGATTACCACGGTAGCTATTCCGACATCTTCAGGATTCAATGATTACTATGATAATATGGGTAATGTATTGAATAAAGGTATTGAGTTGGATGTGAAGTACGAGATTGTAAGACGTCAGGATTGGAATTTCTCTGTCTATGGAAATATGTCTCATAATAAAAACGAGATATTAGCGATTTCGGAGGCATTAAAACGGTATAATGACCGGGTAAATCAGTATTACCAACGGAGTTCGAATTTGAAATCGTCTTCGGAAATTTTAACAAAATATGAAGAAGGAGGTTCTAATACGGCCAAATATGGAATGAAATCTTTAGGAATTGATCCGGCAAACGGTAAAGAGATGTTTTTAAAGAAAGATGGGACGATTACTTATACTTGGTCTGGAGACGAGATGGTGATTATCGGTGATACAGAACCGGATGCTCAGGGGTCTTTCGGGTTTAATGTGCGTTATAAAAATTTGTCATTGTTCGCTTCGTTCATGTATAAGTTTGGTGGCGATGCCTATAATTCTACTTTGGTGACGAAGGTTGAGAATGCTAAGATTTACGAGGAAAATGTGGATAAACGTGTTTTGAAACAAAGATGGCAGAAACCAGGAGACAACGCTAAATATAAGGATATTAGAAATCAAGATGGGTACACAAAACCGACATCTCGTTTTATGCAGAAGGATAACGAGCTTAGTTTGAATTCTATTACATTAGGTTATGATTTGGATTCTAAATTCTTACGAAAATATAAATTTGGCTTGGTTCGTTTTGAATTAGGTGCAAATGAATTGTTCCGAATCTCAACGATCAAGCAAGAGCGGGGAACGGAGTTTCCTTATGCCCATTCATATAATTTCTCTATTAAAATTAATTTCAATTAATGCGATGAGTATGAAAAACAAAATATTGTTACTATTGTTTTTACCGCTATTGTTTGGATGCAATGGCTGGTTGAATGTCACTCCGCAATCGGAAGTTGATGAAGAAGACCTTTTTGCAGACGGGGAAGGGTATCGTAATTCGTTGAACGGCGTTTATTCCCGGATTTCGGAATCGGATATGTATGCTCAACAATTGACTTGGGGATTTATGGATGTGCTGGCTCAATATTATAATTTTGACAAAATGAATCAATATGGAGCTTATCCTAAAGCTTACAAAGGTGATTACGATAATAGTGAGGTCAAAGGGATTTTAGAGAGTATTTGGCAGGGGGCTTACAAGTCAATAGCAAATTGTAATAATTTGATTCAGAATATAGATAAGGAGGATGTTACAAAATTTTTGGGGCGTGAGGGAGAAAAGAATATGTTGAAGGGGGAAGCTTTGGCTTTACGGGCTTTTTTGCACTTTGATTTATTACGCTTATTTGCTCCCGTGGCTGTTGAATTAAATGGGGATAAAACGGGATACGTGCCTGTTAATGATAATAACGAGTATCTTCCTTATTGTGAAACTCATCCTGCAGTGTTCCAGAAACGGGAGAATGTGCAAGATTATTTGGACAAAGTTATTCGGGATTTAAAAGATGCCAAAACTTTATTGGCCACGTTTGATACAGTTTCTTCTGTGAGAAAAGATCAATTAAGAACAACTAATCGTTTATTGGGAACTGCAGGAGCGGTAGAGGATTTATTCTATTGTTTCCGGGGGTTCCGGATGAATTACTATGCGGCAACCGCAATGTTGGCTCGTGTATATAATTATAAAGGCGAGCTACAATTAGCAGCAGAACAAGCTCAGGAAGTGATAGATAACGGGTCTTTTCCGGTTAAGGGAGATTATGCTAAGCCCAAGCAATATGAGGATGTTATATTTGCATTGAGTAATCGGAAATTGACAGAACTTTTTGAGGCTTACTATACCGGAACCAATAAGGTGTTATGCGTGTCGAACACGGCGCTAAATAAGATATTGGGATCCGATACTTATGATTATCGTGGGTATTATCATATGCAAAATTTGGATGGAGCGAATAAAGTGAGTAAAAAGTATCTTCCTGTAAGTTCTGATCAAGGAACGATCCCTAATGAAATCATTCCGATTATTCGTACAAGTGAGATGCAGTATATTGCGGGAGAGTATTATGCCTCTATTAAAGATTATGCGACGGCAGCTTCTCGTATTACGGTGGTAAAGCAGGCATCGGGTGCCTATACCCCGGTAACGGTACAAAGTCTTGAGGATTACCATAAGACATGGATAAATGATGCTTACCGTACGTTTATCGGTGAAGGACAGTTATTTTTCTTGTATAAGAAGTTGGGGACAGAATTTTATTCGGGAATGAAGGATGGGGCGTTTGTTTTCGAAATTCCGGATAGTGAAGATGTAACTTTAAATCAATAGAAAAATAATGGTCACCAAAAATATAAAGATTATGAAAGGACAGTTTCTCTTTTTATTCCTTCTTTTGGCCGTTTTCGGATGTAAGGAAGATGAGTTCGATACATATAGTAGTGTTAATTATTTGAGTTTTTATAATAATCCGGCTACGGATAGCATCGTGGAAACCTTCTTCTTTCATCAGGGGAAGGATGCGATTGAAGTTTCCGTGAAATTTAATTTGGGAGGCCAGTTATTGACCGAGGATTGCCCGATCAAGTTGTGTGTGGTGGATTCTTTGTCGGGATTGTTGAAAGATGGGAAGGTGGTATCTCCGCTTTCAGATGCGGATTTTGCATTTCCGGATGAGATGGTTTTTCATAAAGGTGTGAATGTCGATTCGGTGTTTGTAGTATTGAAGAAAACGGCTCAATTGGAAGATGCTTATTGTCGGGTTGTATTACAAATTAAGCCGAATGAATTTTTTGAAGTAGGTGAAACTGTTTATAGCCAAGCAAAGATATACTTTACTTCAGCGATTTCAATTCCGGGATGGTGGGACGAGACGGTTGATAAATATTATTTAGGTGGATTTACACCCAAGAAATACGAGATTTTTTGTCGGGAAGTGGGTGTGACAGATCTGACGGGTGTTGAGGAAAAATATATACGGGAGTATGCCTTGAAGTTTAAGCGTTATTTGGAGGCTCATCCGGAATACGAGGATGATGGAACTAGAATAACAGTGACAGTAATCGGTTAATAATGAATGTTATGAAAAAGATATTGATATTGTGTCTTGTGATGGCTTGGAGCATAACAGGATGTTACGAAGATAAAGGTGATTATGATTATCGTAATTTGGCAGAAGGTACAATCGGAAATGTAAATGGATCATACCATGTGTCTGTTGGAGATACGTTGATTATTGAGCCGGAGATCGTGTTCGATTTGGAAACGAAAGTTGGGTTAAAGTACGAATGGTCCGTGGAGCTTGATTCTGTGTTTTCCCGGGAGAAAAATATAGAATATATTATTCCCCTGGATGCTCCGGAGCAGATGAAATGGGTGTTGCAGGTAACTGATACATTGAGTGGATTAACTTTTATGACCCAGACGATGGTAAGGGTTAGTTCACTTTATTCCGATGGTTTTTTGATTTTATCAGAAAAAAATGGTGTGTCATCATTAAGTTTTTTAAAAAGAGTGAAAGGGGAGTGGGCTCGGTGTATCTATGATATTTATGAAGGTATTGAAGGCGTTTCTTTGGATGGGAAGCCTGTACAGATTCATCTGCATGATTTAGGAAATCAGACAGACGAACATATTATGCTATTGCAGGATGATTTTTATAAATGTCTTGACTTGGATGGTGCGAATTTGGAAAAATCTTTGGAATTGTCGAAAGAATTTCAAGTGATCCCGGAGAACGTGAGACCTAAGCAAGTATTCTTTGATGATTGGTATAGTTTTTTGCTGGCCGAGGACGGACGGGTATTCGGGCGTAAGAATTTTAGTTCAGAAGCTTTCCATACGGGATATTTTTCGCAATATCCGATGGTGTATATGGAACCTGATGCTGTGGGTGAAGAGGTTGCTCATCAATTGAATGCAGATCGTTTCGTGTATGATATGAATACAGAAAATGGGTACGTGTTCGTGTATGAAAAAGAGAGAAAACGATTCTTGTATATCCGGGGGGCTTCCAGCTATGGAACTATTGGAGAGCCGAAATGTGCTGGTTATCCGAATGGATTTATTCCCATGGATAACTTGGGTAATAATGAGTTAATAGCAACAAGCGGGTATTGGTGGAATGACTATTATATTCCGGCTGGCGGGTTGTATAATATCATCAAACGTGCGGATGGAACTTACGTGGGACAAATGTTGTTAACGGATGACCCTGAAGATATTGTGGCAGAGTCTCAACGGGAATTTAAGGGGGATATGATGAATGACAATATTTTATTGTTGATTCCGGATAATGGTAGAGGCCGGGGATTTGGTTGTCCGTATGCTTTCATTGCTTCCGGTAATGTTTTGTATTATTTTGGAAAAGATGCGGAGGGTGAGATTGTGCCGGAACGGTATTATAGTTTTCCGGCAGAAATTAAGGCGATGGAGGATGAATTCTATGCTAATGAATATTTGTGTGTTGGATTGGCTAATGGTGAAGTTTACCTCTTGAAGATTAATTCAGAGGGATTTGCGTCGGACGAGGCGGGACGTTTGGTCATGAAGATGGATCAAAATGTTGGTATGGTAAAACAGATTATTCATAAAGCAGCGGAATAGTATGAAATATATATGGCTTTTTGTAATCCTTCTGTGCGGGTGTGCAGGACAATCGTTTTTAAATGTACAAGCTGACTATCGTAATGTACTGAATATATCTAACTGGCCTCAAGGCATCAGAGAAGGAGTTTCTCTTTTCTCTGATTTGGGGGCATGGCATGGATTTGCCTTTATTCCGGATAGTGTCGGAATGGCAGGAGGTTTTTCCGGTCCCATGTCTATGGCATCCAATTATGCCGTGGGCTCTTATACTGCGGTTGCATCAGTGGTTGTTGACGGAGTATTACAGGAAGTTACGAATGCTATTGTTGAAAAAAGTTATTTTCCGGGTCGGATGATTCAGTCCTTTACCTGGGAGACTCTAACCTTGACACAGGAGATTGTTTTTGTAAACAATCGGACTTCTTTGTTGCGGACTCGGGTCCGCAACACGGGAGGTCCCAAAGAGGTTAAGATTATTTATGAGGGGAGCTTTTTTACTCAATATTTCCAAGGTCAGGTTATTGACGGACGGACGGTGTATTTGGAGTTTCCCGCAACGAAATGTTGTTTTGAAATAGAGGCGGGTGAAGGCTGTCATGCGGTAGTTCGGGATGGAAAGTATCGTTTTGAAACGGAGGTGCGAAAATTCGGGCGAGGTGAGGAACGGGAGGATATGTTTGTTTATTCCGCTTATTTTAATGATGAACCAGAACACGTGAAGCATCCGGTATTGGAGGGAAATCCTTTCGAGGAGAGTGAACCATTTTTTGAAATGGCCGCTCAACGATGGGAGCGCTATATTGAAAAGTTGTTTGAAAATAAGTCGGAATTATTTACTAATTTGAAATACAGAAGAATAGCAGTCAAGTGCTTGATGACGTTGATGGCGAATTGGCGGAGTGCTGCACATGATTTATTGCATGATGGAGGTTATCCTTCTTATTGGGGATTCAGTACGGGATTCTGGTCATGGGATTCTTGGAAGATTGCTGCGGCGATCGGGCGTTGGGAACCGGAGTTGGCTAAAGATCATATTCGGGCTTTGTTTGATTACCAAACAGAAGAAGGTATGATTCCGGATTTTGTCAGCCGGATAAAGTATATTAATAATTTGCGGGATACGAAACCCCCTCTGGCTTCATGGGCCGTGGAGGAAATTTATGATGCGGACGGGGATTTGTCCTTTGTCGAGGAGATGTTTGATCGGTTGTTGAGGTATCATAATTGGTGGTATGCTTATCGGGATGTTGATCAGAACGGACTGTGTGAGTACGGGGCAACGGACGGGACTTTGCAGGCTGCGGCTTGGGAAAGCGGGATGGATAATGCTGTGCGTTTTGATAGTACAGAGATGTTGAAGGGTGAGTTACCGAAAGCTTGGTCTATGAGTCAGGAAAGTGTGGATTTGAATACTTACTTGTATGATGAAAAGATGACGCTTGCCCGCTTTGCCCGCTTGCTAAACCGGGAAGAGTTTGCTAATCAGTTGGAAAAAGATGCGGGTATTCTGGCCGACAGGATTCGACAAATCATGTTCGATGATGAGAATGGATATTTCTTTGATGTTCGGTTAAAATCACACGCTCTTATTCCGGTTTACGGACCGGAGGGTTGGTTACCTCTTTGGGCCGGAGTAGCAAACCAAAAACAAGCGGATCAGGTGAGAAATATTATGATGGATGTGAATCGGTTCAATTCCTTTGTGCCTTTGGGAACCTTGGATCTAAGTCATCCCCGCCTGGAACCGGAACGAGGTTATTGGAGGGGACCAGTTTGGTTGGATCAGGCGTATTTCGGTATTCGGGGGTTGAGAAATTACGGGTATGATAAAGAGGCAAATGAATTGACATTAAAAATATTAAATAATTGCCAGGGGCTGTTGGGGGATCAGCCTGTTCATGAAAATTATAACCCCTTGACCGGAGAGACCTTGAATGCTCCGCATTTTGGTTGGTCTTCAGCACATTTGTTATTAATGATGTTTGAATATAAATAAGTAATTATGAGATGTTTGCTGTTTGTTTTTATGCTGATGACATTGTCGGCAGGGGCGCAGAATGACTGGGAAAATCTGGATGTTCTCCAGAAAAACCGGATGCGTAGCCATGCTTTCTATATCCCGTTTGATAATCGGGAACAGGCATTGGTATGGGATGTGGAAAATTCCTCTCGTTATCTTTCTTTGAACGGGGTGTGGAAATTTAAGTGGGTGAGTAAGCCGGCAGACCGTCCGATGGATTTTTACAAGGTTGGGTATGATGTTCGTAAATGGGATAATATCGAGGTCCCTTCTAACTGGGAATTAAAAGGCTACGGGGTACCGATTTACGTGGAAACAGGATTCGGCTTTAAAGCCGAGTGGCCGAATGTAGACCCGGAGAACGATCCGGTTGGTTCTTACAAGAGGACATTCCGTGTACCCGATGATTGGATTGGGAACAAGATCGTGTTACATTTTGGGGCCGTGAGTTCGGCTTTTTACGTGTGGGTAAACGGTCAATTGGTTGGCTATTCTCAAGATTCGAAAACTCCGGCGGAATTTGATGTAACTTCTTGTGTACGGAAAGGAAAGAATGAAATTGCCGTGCAGGTTTTCCGTTGGTGTGATGGTACTTACGTGGAGGATCAGGATTTCTGGCGTTTTTCCGGTATCCAGCGGGATGTATTTCTTTATACCCGTCCCCGTTCAAATGTATATGATTTTCAGCTTGCAACGGATTTGGATGCTGATTACCGGGATGCTTTGTTGCGTCTGAATATGGAATTGGAAAACCGGGGAGAAAAGTATGATGTGGCCGTGACGTTGAATGACAGACAGGGCAATACGATATTTTCAGAAGTGATTACTTCCGAAAAGAAGGAGGGTATGGATACGGTTTGTATTGAAAAGAAGATTTTAAATCCGTTGAAATGGACGGCAGAGACGCCTAATCTATATGATTTGACCATCGAGACCCGTGTTGAGGAGCGGGGGCGTAACGTGGTTCGGGAGGTATTGACCCAAGCGGTAGGTTTCCGTAAATCAGAGATTAAGGGAGGGCAATTGCTGGTAAACGGACAACCTGTTTTGTTGAAAGGGGTGAATCGTCATGAACATG
The DNA here is from genome assembly GCF_040920905.1 of Butyricimonas sp. RTP31003st1_G1_RTP31003_210430. Lineage (NCBI taxonomy): Bacteria > Pseudomonadati > Bacteroidota > Bacteroidia > Bacteroidales > Odoribacteraceae > Butyricimonas > Butyricimonas sp. RTP31003st1_G1_RTP31003_210430. Next base: position 72,903 of record NZ_JBCOSQ010000004.1, read on the forward strand.
ATCCTGAAAAGGGACATGTGGTGGATCGGGAATCGATGTTGACGGATATTCGCTTGATGAAAGAGATGAATGTAAATAGTGTGCGTACGGCTCACTATCCCAATGATCCTCTTTGGTATCGGTTGTGTGATGAATATGGTTTGTATGTCGTTGATGAGGCGAATGTTGAAAGCCATGGAATTGGTTATGATCCCCGGGAGTCTCTGGCGAACAGACCGGAATGGACGCATGTCTTTATTGATCGTACGGAACGGATGTTCCAGAGAGATAAAAACCATGCTTGTATTATAGCTTGGTCGCTGGGAAACGAATCTGGGTCCGGAATTAATTTCTTGGCAACCTATAAATGGTTGAAGGAGCATGATTTGTCACAGCGTCCGATTCATTCTGAGGATGCCGGAAAGAAAGAGTTTACGGATATTTACTGTCCGATGTATAAACAGATTGATGTTCTGATTAATCATGTGTTGTCTCGGCCAGATAAACCTTTGATTTTGTGTGAGTATGCTCACGCAATGGGAAATAGTGTCGGGGGGCTGAAGGAGTATTGGGATGTGATTCGGAAATATCCTTATTTGCAAGGGGGACATATATGGGATTGGGTTGACCAAGGTATCGAACAAGTGGATAGTAATGGAGTGAAATATTGGGCCTATGGGGGAGATTTCGGAGGTCCGGAAATTCCTTCCGGCAATAACTTTTGTTTGAATGGCATAGTTCGAGCAGACCGTTCATGGAGCCCTGCGGCTTGGGAGGTGAAAAAGGTATATCAAGATGTGGCATTTCGCTTGCTGGATTATAACCGGGGCATCGTGGAGATTTTTAATGAGTTGTTTTTTAAATCTTTGGAGCATTCGGATCTGAAATGGGAATTGTTGAAGGATGGAATTGTTGTGGACTCTGGTATGGTACCTAATTTAAAAGTGATGCCACAGGAAACGTGTTTGTTGGAATTGCCGTTCCCGAAACTTGAAGACCGTGGTGCAGAATATTACGTGAACGTGTATACTATTGCTAATAAAGATTATTCCTTGATCAAGAAAGGGCATGTGTTGGCCGCAGAACAGTTTGTATTACCTTGTTTGGATAAACTACCTGCTTTCGCAGAGAATGGAGAGGTTAAAGTGGTTGAGAACGGGAATCGGGTTTCTGTGCAAGGACGAGATGTCATGCTTGAGTTTGATCGAGAAACTGGTAAATTGATCTCGTATCAGGTAAACAACAAAGAGATTCTAGTGAATGGTCTGGAAGCTAATTTTTGGCGACCGGGAACGGATAATGATTTTGGTAGTGAGTATATTATCCCGGAATGTATCGGTTGGAAAGGGGCAGCTTCACAAGCGAAATTGGTGAATTTCGACGTGAAACAACAAGGAAAATTCGTGGAGATTCGAACTGATTTCGAATTGGAGAAAATGAATACGACATATCAGTTGTGTTACCGTTTGAATGGGGCGGGAGAGATGGAAGTCCGCTATCATGTGGACACCCGGAATTGTACTTCGGAATTGATTCCCCGGGTAGGGCTGACTTGGCAGCTTGTTCCTGATTTTACCCGTGTAGAGTGGTATGGCCGGGGACCACAGGAAAATTACATAGACCGTTGTTCTGGGGCTTTTGTCGGACGGTATGAATGTCCGGTGGAAGATTGGTATGTGCCTTATGCCCGTCCTCAAGAGAATGGAAACCGGACGGATATTCGCCGGATGAGGCTTGAGAGCGATGATTTGGGCTTGGAAGTGATCGGGGATGTTCCTTTCGGATCATCTGTTTACCGGTTCTCCAATAATGTATTGGATGAACCGGGTGCCGAAAAGACACAGCGTCATTTGAATGAAGTGAAAGAGGAAAATTTGATTACTTGGAATATTGATTGGCGACAAATGGGGGTTGGCGGGGATACGACTTGGAGTTTGCGGGCAGTGACTCATCCGCAGTACTTGATTTTGCCGGGGATATATGATTTCACTTTCCGGGTATTACCTGTTAAAATGTAAATAGTTCGAGTATGAGATATTGGATTTTGATTTTATTGATCGGTTGGTGTTGTTCGGTGAAAGCCCAACATGAAAAGATGTCCAAGGAGATAATGGATGTGTTTCACTCTATTTCAAGTGATGAAATTATGGAATATGTGCATGAATTATGCAAGGAAGAATATAACGGACGGCTTGCCGGAACGGGAGAATATATGAAATGTGCTTTTTGGTGCGCGGAACAATTGTGTGATTTCGGGTTAGAACCCGCGGGGGATGATGGTTCTTATTTACAACATTTTCGGATGCCTACGACGAGTTTGATCGATTGTAGATTGAAAAAAGTGGGAAATGAACAAGAGTATGTCTTCCCGCGGGATTTTTATCCGGGAATGAACTCTGATTCGGGGAAGGTGGAAAATGCAGAAGTGGTGTATGCCGGGTATGGGATCACGGCCCCGGAATACGGGTATGATGATTACGAGGGGATAGATGTAAAGGGAAAGATTGTGATCATTGAACGGGGTATACCATATCGGGATAAGGATGAGAAGAAACGTTTTGATCTTTATATGCGCTATGCTTCCGAGAGTTATAAATTACCTCAGGCTTTAAAGAAAGGTGCGGCAGCGGTGTTGTTGGTTGGAAAACTGGCACACACGGGAATTGCTTTTTCGAAAGGGATGATTTATACTCACGTGGATCCTTCCATGGTGGATGAATTGGTTGCAAAAGCCGGGTATACGCGGGACGGGTTAAAAAAACAGATCAGTGAGAAACAAAAGCCCTGTTCTTTTAATACCGGATGTCGTTTGAATATGGATGTTGTGACTCGTCACTATCCTTATGCGACCACCTGTAACGTGATCGGCGTGATCAAGGGCGTGGATACGACTTCTTCCATTGTATTGGGGGCACACCTCGATCATTTGGGTAACAATGGATTAATGTTTCCCGGTGCTTTGGATAATGCTTCGGGGGTTGCTTTACAGTTAGCCGTAGCGAAGGCTTTGGCTGCTAGTGGAATCAAACCGGAGAAGAATATCGTGTTCGCTTTTTTCGGGGCGGAGGAAAGAGGTATTAAAGGAGCAATTCATTATTTGAATCATCCTACGTTTCCGCTGGACAAAACCATGTGTATGCTGAACATTGATATGGTTGGAAATGGAAATGGTTTATCGGTTTGGGGGGCAGAAAGCTTTCCGGCGGTGGCAAAAATATTCGCTCAAGTGAACGATCGATGGTTGCACCGGGAATTTGAGGTAACTCCTTATGAGCGGGCCGTGAGTTATTCCCAGGCGGATGGTGATGAATTTTCCAAACGGGGGATTCCGGCCTTATATATAGCCACGACCGAGGAGTTGAAACCTATGTATTATCATGATCCGAGAGATCGGGCTGAAACATTGACTCCTGAAATTATGGAGGATGCAGCTAGAATGTTGTTTCTGGCATTACCGGAGATTGTAAAGATCAAAGGTGTTTTGAGAGAAAAATAGACGTGTAAATTATAAAATTTAAATGTATGGATGTCGCTATTGTAAAAGTAGAAAATCTTTCTCATCGCTATAGTTCCCAGTGGGCTATACAGGATATTAGTTTTGAGATTAACCAGACGGGAGTCCTTGGGTTATTGGGCTCGAATGGAGCCGGGAAATCAACCACGATGAATATCATGTGTGGCGTGTTGAAACAGACGAAGGGGGAAGTATATATTAACGGGGTGAGTTTGCGGGATAACCCGGTGGAGGCGAAGAAGCATATCGGCTTTTTGCCGCAGAAACCGCCTTTACATCTGGATTTGAATGTGGATGAATATTTAACACATTGCGCTTATTTGCGTTCCGTGGAACCCAAGCATATCAAAGCTGCCGTGGAGAAGGCGAAGGATAAATGTGGAATTATGCATTTCAGCAAGCGTTTGGTGCGTAATCTTTCCGGGGGATACCAGCAGCGTTTGGGAATAGCGCAGGCTATCGTGCATGATCCGAAATTCGTGGTGTTGGATGAACCGACAAACGGGTTGGACCCCAACCAGATTGTGGAAATCCGGAATTTGGTAAAGGAGATTGCGGTGGATCGAGCCGTGATGCTTTCCACGCATATTTTACCGGAAGTGCAAATGACTTGTGATCAGATCCGGATGATTGAGTCCGGGCATATGGTGTTTGCGGGGACGATGGATGAATTTAATAATTACATCAAACCGGATTCGTTAGTCGTGCTAATGGATGCTCCGCCAAGTGAAAATGAACTGCGAGCCATTCCGGGAATCGTAAGCGTGGAAAATTTGACAAACAAGCGTTTCCGTTTGCACTTTGACACAATGGATGCTATTTCGGAAAGAGTGATCGAAGCGAGCGTGGCTAACGGATGGCATTTGCAAGAGATCAATATGGAAAAGAGTTCATTGGATGTGATCTTTGCTAAATTATCGGGTAAAAAAATCAATTAATAAAGAATCTTATGAGAAAAATATATAGAATAGCAAGAACGGAATTGCAAACCTTGTTCTATTCCCCTATAGCCTGGTTAATTCTTATCGTGTTCACTTTTCAGACCTGTATGGTTTTCGTACAGGAAATGGAAGGATATGTAAGGTCTCAAGCCCTTGGTTATGGGGTGTATAGTGTTACTTCCCGTCTATATGCAAGCTGGACGGGTGTATTCTCGAATGTACAGAATTACCTGTATCTTTATATGCCATTGCTGACTATGGGGTTGATGAGCCGGGAGTTGAGCAGTGGTTCGATTAAATTGTTGTATTCTTCTCCAGTCACGAGTTGGCAGATTATTCTGGGAAAATATCTGGCTATGGTGATTTATGGTTTGGTATTGATCGGCATATTATGTGTGATGGTTATCTTTAACCTATTCACGATAGAGAATATGGATTGCGGACTGGTCTTTACCGGATTGCTGGGAATATACTTGTTGATCTGTGCTTATGCGGCCATCGGGTTATTCATGTCTTGTTTGACTTCCTATCAAGTGGTTGCTGCTATCGGTACTTTAGCCTTGTTGGCTGCTTTGAATTTCGTGGGAGGAATGTGGCAAGGTGTAGATTTGATTCGCGATATCACGTATTGGCTCTCTATTTCCGGACGTGCGGATGAGTTGATTGCCGGATTGATTTGTAGTGAAGATATTTTGTACTTTATTATCGTTATCGCTGTATTCTTAGGTTTCTGTATCATTAAGTTGCAATCAGGTAAGCAACGGACGACTTGGTATATGGTGTTTAGCAAGTATGTAGGAGTATTTATTGTTGCCATCTTCTTGGGTTATCTCAGTTCTCGGCCGATGCTGAAATTCTTCCATGATTCTACTGCTAATAAAATAAAAACGTTGACTAAAAGTAGTCAAGATATCATGAGCCAGATGACAGGTGATTTGACAATAACAACGTACGTGAATCTGTTTGAGGACAATTGCTGGTCAGGTTTACCAATCAGTAGAAATGGAGATATTGGTCGTTTTGCTCAATATATCCGTTTTAAACCGGATATTAAAATGAAGTACGTGTATTACTATGATAGAACTTATAATCACGCTGCATTACAACAACGTTATCCGGGATTAAGTGATGAAGAGATCGTGGAAAAATTGTGCGAAACGATGAGTCTGAATCCCAAGATGTTTATGAAACCGGAAGAATTTCATAAGATTATTGATTTATCAGATGAGTATAATCGTTTTATTCGAGTGTTAGAAAGAGAGAGTGGGGAAAAGACATTTTTGAGAGTGTACGAGGATAATCAAAAACATCCACATGAACGGGAAATCTCTGCAGCAATGAAACGTTTGGTGATGGATTTACCGAAAGTTGGTTTCGTGCAAGGACATGGTATGCGTGATATAGGGAAAACGGGTGATTTGGATTATTACAATTTTGCTCATAATAAGATATTCCGTTATTCTCTGTTGAATCAAGGTTTTGATGTGACTTCACTGACGTTAGATCAAGATGTACCGGAGGATATTAATGTATTGGTTATTGCCGAGATGAAAACTCCATTCTCAGCTGAAGAAATGGAACGTTTAAACAAGTATATAGAACGAGGTGGTAATTTGTTAGTTGCAGGAGATGCTGAAAGACAGGAAATTATGAATCCAGTGATCGCTCCGTTTGGCGTGAAATTCTTACCTGGTCGTTTGGTGCAATCAAGTGAACATGTTGCTAATTTAATTGTGGGGAATGTGACGAGGGAAAGTTGTAGCTTGAATTATATGTTTAGTGATATGTTCCGTCTCTATAGTGTGACAATGCCGGATGCGGTTGCTTTGGAATGTGATACAACGAAAGGATTTATTTTAACACCTCTTTTAGTAACCCCAAATAAGGGTAGCTGGATTGAATATAAAACAACTGATTTTATAGATGATAAAGTAGAATTGAATCCAGAAGATGGAGAAGTGGAACAGGCGAATTTAACTGCTGTAGCTTTGAATCGGAAAGTTGGGAATAAAGATCAGAAAATAATTATTTTGGGAGATGCTGATTGTATTAGTAATGGGGAAATTAGTCGCCAGAGATCAAATATTGTGGCTTCTAACTACTCTTTTATCAATGCTATGTTTTTTTGGTTCTCGGATAATGAGGTGCCTATTGATGTTCGTCGTCAACAAGCAGAAGATAATAGTGTGAGTTTGAGTATGGATGCGATGGCTGTTGCGAAAGTTGGATTCTTGGGTGTGTTGCCGATATTACTGTTAATTTGTAGTGTATTTATTTGGGTGAGAAGAAGAGGAAAATAGGGATAAATATTTAAATATATGTAAGGTTCATCCGGTAATATTAAATTACCGGATGAACTTTTGTTATCGCAACCTTGATCACTCCGTCAAGTTTGTTTTCGAATATGCGATAGGCTTCTTCAATTTCGTTTAATGGAAAACGGTGTGTGATGAGTGGGGTAGTATCAATTTTGCCCTCTTCTATCAGGTGAAGAATTTCGGCACAATCGCAACCATCTACACCGCCGGTTTTGAACGTGAGATTTTTGCCATACATATTGGGTAACGGCAAAAGTTGCGGTTTGTCGTAGAGGGCAACTACGGTTACAATGGCGTTGGGACGGGCACATTCCCATGCAAGATGGAAGGAATCATCGCTTCCGGCTACTTCTAGTACCACGTCGGCTCCGCCATGATCGCTGTGCTCAAGGACGAATTTTTTGCATTTTTCCGGTTCGGTTATCAATACATCGGGATAGTGTTCCCGAACAAACTGAATCCTTTCGGGGGATTTTTCACAGACAATAATTCGCTTCGGATTCTTCAACATCGCACAAAGTAGCGTGCATATTCCGGTTGGTCCGGCACCAATGATCAATACAGTATCGTCTTCCGTGATTTCAGAAATACGTGCAGCCCAAAAGCCGGTGGCAAGTACGTCACCCACGAAAAGAGCTTGTTCGTCACTAACCGTATCGGGAATACGGTTTAGTCCGCTATCGGCATAGGGGACACGTACATATTCGGCTTGTCCCCCGTCAATGCGGCATCCCAAAGCCCAGCCGCCATGGGGATCAGTACAATTGTTTACGAATCCTTTTTGGCAAAAGAAGCACTCTCCGCAAAAGGTTTCCACGTTAACGGTGACTCGGTCTCCGGGCTTTACGGTCGTCACGTCAGCTCCTGTTTGTTCTACAATACCCACCATTTCATGCCCGACGGTAATTCCTGGTACAGCACGGGGGACACTTCCGTGTTTGATATGTAAATCGCTGGTGCAGATGCTGCCTAATGTGACACGCACGATAGCATCTCGTGAATCTTCTATCTTGGGGAGCGGCTTCTCTTGAAGCTTGAAATTTTCCTTGCTGATGTAGGTGTATGCTAACATAGGGGCGTATATCTATACTTTACTATTACAATTAATAAAAACCACTTTTTATTAATTACAAATATAGGGTATAAATCTCAAAAGAACACTTCGGGAGGTTTGAATTAGGAGAGAAAGCTAAATTTTAATTGTAGCTTTTTTAGTCCAAATATTCAATTACGATCCATGTGCCGGTTCGATCAGAACCTTCTCTTTTAATTCTTCCTTTTTTGATTAGTTGAGATAAATGGTACTTTACACTTCCCTCGGTACTGTTTAATAGATAGATCAATTCCTTTCTTGTGATAGTTGGATTTGATTGTATCGCATCAATTATTTGTTGCTGAAGCGTTCTGTTTTTCTGGATGTTTTCTGGATGTTTTCTGGATGTTTTCTGGATGTTTTCTGGATGTTTTCTGGATGTTTCTTGGGAATCAGTCCCAAAACCTTCCTCAAAGTATTTTTTTGATACATTTTCAACAACTCTGAAAGCTGTATAGAAGGAAAAATCGAATATTGCTTTACCGTTACCGTTTTCCTGTAATTCTTTTTGAACTCTGTAGATTCCTCTGCTAAAACGATTTACGTATCCCAATACTTTCATAGCTTCTGCAATAAATGGGTTTCGGTAATCGCTTACGTTTGGAAAGTTTATCGGGCTAACTTTACCGTATAACCCTCCCGGATTTTGTATTTCAATATGATCGTCATATTCATAGAACTGAATAGGAGCATTTGAATCATAATCACGGTGCATAATTGCATTCATCAAAAGTTCACGAGTTGCCCAATAGGGATATTGAGAAACAATTTCTTCTCGTAAAACACTAACCGGGATAGGGCGTTTGGCAGATACGCTTGTTTCAATAAAGGTATCTATCTTGGGTAAAGATTTACATAAATTTCCATCAAATTTGAATTCATGGATGATGTCGCCAGATCTGTCTTTTCCCTTGAATCGTACATATTGTATATAAGAACCATGTACATATCTTTCTGGATTATTTCCAAAGAGAATAATGGCACCGATGGTAGGACAATTGTATCTTAAATCAAAAAATCCTAGAGAAGCAAGTTGTTCTTCGATGGAGCGTTTATCATCAGTTAATATATCTTCTGCTACTGCTTTAGATAGAAATTCTTTTTTGATAAGTGATATATCTAAATCTTGTAAAGAAGTTCCAAGACATGGTTTGGCATCAAAGGTACGGACATTCGAAAGTCTTCTTTCGGTCAATATTTTTTCTTCTGCTTCTGAAGCAATACTCTTTCGAGGGCCAACTCGAACCCAAACACGTCCCCTGTAACGAACCGGAGGAAATTCAGAAGGTTGTACTTCGGCAACAAGTAAATCACCTGTCTCAAAAGTGAATTTTTCAACAGTTATAAGTGGTTGAGGGAGTATGTTCCCGTCTGTACGAATATTGGCTATCTTCAATAATAATCCATCATCAACTTTTAATCCATTTAGTTTGCCATTGTCTTGTGCACCAATCATTAAATACCCTTTCTGTCCATTGCCGGAAAGGTCATTGGAAAAAGCGCATATCGCCTGACAGAACTTGTCCATATCGTTCTTGGATATTGTCCGCTCTACATTATGACATTCTGTGCCATTTAGGAGTTGAAGTATTTCTTGTTTGGTGATCATATCTTAATTTAATGAGTGTTCCTTGATATTTATTCGTTTTTTCTTTAAAATGTTTACTAGTTGCATGAAATTTCTCAATTAGAATGAAAAGGTTATTCAAAAATACTATAAATTTCAGACAAAGAGTAAGTTTTATGTGATAAATTGATGATGAATCAGAATCTGTATATTAAGAAATTTTATGGATACACCCCCAAGTTGAGGGACAAATTGAAAGGTGAACATGATTGCTTTGTAATTGAAATATTATTTTTTTTGTAAAAAGGCTAGCATATTTGTTTTATTTATTAAATTTGTATAATTAGTTCGAGCGTTTCGTATTTGTAGAGGGGATATTTGTTGTGTGTATAAAAAATGAGGATTGGTAAATTGTAATATTCGAAGGTATGGCAACTCTTTTTCGTGAGGTAAACTATAAGTTACAAGCTCTTGTGAACGATATTGATATGGGAGTTATTGGACTTCCTGACATACAACGTCCTTTTGTATGGAAAGATATTAAAGTGCGAGATCTTTTTGATTCGATGTATAAAGGGTATCCTGTCGGTTATTTATTGTTATGGGCAAATGCAAATGTTGATAATAGTAAATATATAGGTGTGGGAGGAAAACAGAAAATACCAAATTTATTAATCGTGGACGGACAGCAACGATTGACATCAATTTTTGCCGTGATGAAAGGAAAAGAGGTGATTCGAGAAAATTTTAATAAAGAACATATTATAATTTCATTTAAACCTTTAGAAGAAAAATTTGAGATTCCAGATGCAGCTTCTCGACGAAGTTCCGAGTATGTGCAAGATATTTCAAAATTATGGCAACCGGATTTTAAAGCGCATATTTTTATTGGGGATTTTATAAAAAATTTAGAGGCTTCTCGTGCTTTAACAGAAGATGAAAAAGCTAAAATATGGGAAACGATTCAAAATGTAAAAAATTTAGAACATTATTCTTTCTCGGCTTTGGAATTGTCTGCGAATATTTCGGAAGAAGAAGTTTCTGATATTTTCGTGCGGATCAATAGCCAGGGTAAAACTTTGAATCAAGCTGATTTTATATTGACTCTGATGTCTGTTTTTTGGGATGAAGGAAGAACCGATTTAGAACGATTCTGTCATGAAACTCGTACTCCCAACCTGCAGGCGGCTTCTGCGTTTAATTACATCATAACTCCTAGTCCGGATCAAATGTTGCGAGTGTCAGTCGGATTATGCTTTAAGAGGGCTGTATTGAAATATGTATATAGTATTCTTCGGGGAAAAGATTTAGAAACAGGTACTTTTAGTGAGGAACGAAGGGAGAAACAATTTGAATTACTGAAAGAAGCTAATAAAAAGGTTCTTGATGTTACCAATTGGCATGAATATTTGAAATGTATCAAACAAGCTGGATACATAAAAGGTGATATTATAAGTTCGAAAACGACGATTATCTATGTTTATACGATGTTCCTAATTGGTCGGGAAGAGTATAAGATGGATATGTTTGAATTGCGGAAACTCATTTCTCAATGGTTTTTTATGTGTATCATAACTGGACGATATACCGGATCTCCTGAATCCCAGATGGAGTTTGACTTGTCTCAATTGCGAGGTGTTTATTCTGTAGAACAATTTAAAAATATTCTTTTAAATATTATAAACACGAAGTTTACAGATGATTTTTGGAATATTACTTTGCCGAACAATTTAGCTACTTCATCTGCGATAAGTCCTTCTATGTATGCCTACTATGCTTCTTTAAATATATTGAATGCGGATGGGTTGTTTTCAAAAATGAAAGTTCATGATTTGTTGCAGGAAGGTTTAAGATCTAAAAAGTCACCTCTTGAAATACATCATTTATTTCCGAAAGCATATTTGATAAGTATTGGCATTACCGAACAACAGCAAACCAATCAGATAGCGAATTATGCGTTAGTTGAATGGAGTGATAACATAAAAATAGCAGATACAGCTCCGGCCGAGTATCTGCCTAAATATTTAAGTCGATTAACCCCGGAACAACAAAAGCAACAGTATTATTGGCATGCTTTACCCGATGGTTGGGAGCGTATGAATTACTTCGAGTTTTTGAGACAACGTAGGAGTTTAATGGCTCAAACGGTGAAAGATGCATTTAGCACATTGTGAGGGATAAGGATGTGTTGGTGATGTGTAAAATTACCATTGCAATTGGTTGAATTTGTTTGGAATTTTTATGTTATCAAATGTAGTATTGGATAAATTCTATTGTAGTTATTAATTCATAGATTTGATATAGAATATGTTTTTCAATGAAAATATTAATTGCTAATTTTAAACCATAAAAAATTACTGTGATACGTTATATGCAAAATGATAAAGACTTGGAAATAGAAACGACAATAGAAAAGCCCTTTTTAAGGTGGGCTGGTGGTAAGAGATGGTTAATTAAATATTTGTCTGAATTTTTACCGAAACATTTCAATGATTATCACGAGCCTTTTTTAGGGGGAGCATCAATATTCTTATATCTAAAGAGTAGTAATTTAATTCGACATCATTCATTCCTTTCAGATTTTAATTCTGATTTGATAAATGTATATAGGCAATTACAGAGTAATTCGCTGAAAATAATTGATTTAATAAAGGATTATAAAAATGAAAAGGATTTTTATTATTCTATACGAGCTGTGAGACCCAAAGATGATATAGAAAAAGCTGCTATTTTTATATATTTAAATCGTACATCTTATAATGGTATTTATAGAGTTAATAAAGATGGATTTTATAATGTGCCTTTTGGATATCGAGCAGGAAAAAATTTGTTAGATTGTAGTAATTTTTCTAGAATAAGTGATTTGTTATCTCAAGATGTTACATTTCAATCTGGTGATTTTGAGATTGTTAAAAAAAATTTAAAAGCTCATGATCTCGTGTTTTTAGATCCTCCTTATACTGTAGCTCATGAGAATAATGGTTTTATACAATATAATCAACAGATATTCTCATGGGATGATCAAAAAAGATTAACTGATTTGTTGAAATTTATATCTGATTCTAATGCTTATTTTATTTTGACGAATGCGGCCCATGCTAGTATTGCTGAATTGTTCAATGGCTTAGGCTGTTTGCATGTTGTTCAACGACCTAGTACTATTGGTGGTAAGGGGGCAAAAAGGACTCAAGTTAACGAATATGTCTTTACAAATATAATATTATGAATGGTAAGGAGAAACAAGAATTTATAGAAAGTTTAATTTCTGATATAGATAAGACAACTGATATAAGGTTAAGGAAAAATGTATATATATATACCACTATTCCAAACAAACAGATAGAAAATATTAAAAAGTATGTTGCTGAAGGTTGGGAAGTTGATAAAGAGTTTAAAACAAAGATAAGGTTAAAATTGAAAAAAGAGAAAAAACGTCTTTTAGTTGATAAAATATGGGTATTGTTTGCTTCATTGGGTTTTGATTTATTGAATCAAAATCAAACGATTAATATATCTTATGACAAAAAAGATAATTCTCGTTTTGAAACATTTGATCTTTTAGCTAAAGATCAAGAATCGATAGTTCTAGTTAGATGTGAATCGGTGGATAAAAATGCTAAAAGTAATTTTGCCGACAAATTAGAGACATTAAAGGAGCATATAGGAGAAATAAGAAAAACATTGTATAATATTTTTGATGGAGCAAAACTTAAGTTCAAGTTTATCTTGGCTACAGAAAATTATGCTTTAGTAGAGCAAGATAAACTTATACTTGAGAAAATAGGAGGAGTACACTTTGATGAGGATATTATAGAATATTATATTAAAATGCATGCTCAAATAGGAATTGCTGCTAGATATCAGCTTCTTGGATCATTATTTTTTGATCAAGAAATTCCAGAGATGGATAATAAAATTCCAGCGATAAGAGGGAAAATGGGAGGGCATGTGTATTACTCTTTTTCAATTGAACCTGAAAAATTATTGAAAATAGGTTATGTTTTGCATCGTAATAGAGCAAATACTAACATGATGCCAACATATCAGCGAATTATTCAGAAAGGTAGATTAGATGCAATAAATAAATTTCTGGAAGAAGATAAAGGATATTTTCCTAATTCAATTATTATTAGTCTGGATTCAGGAAAAAAGAAAAAGCTAGAATTTCAGGAGTCTAGTAATATTTGTTCAACAATAGCTGATGTGGGTTTTTTATATTTACCTAAAAGATATCGCTCTGCTTATATTATTGACGGGCAACATCGGCTTTATGGTTATGCAAATTCAAAATATAAGGCAACTAATACAATTCCTGTTGTTGCTTTTGAGAATTTGGATAGAAACGAACAGGTTAAACTGTTTATGCAAATAAATGAAAATCAAAAAGCTGTTTCAAAAAATTTAAGAAATACGTTAAATGCTGATTTGCTTTGGAATTCTGAAAATTATTTAGAACAAATGACAGCATTAAGATCCCGTATAGCTATTCTTTTAGGTGAAGATCGAGCATCTGCTTTATATGGAAAGATTTCTATAGGTGAAGATAAAAAAGTAATTACTACCCAGCAAATAGATAACGCAATAAAGAAAAGTGTATTTCTAGGTAAAGTATTAAAAGATAAAATCGAAAAACATAGTGTATTTTATAAGGGAAATCTAGATCTAGCATTTGAGAAATTATCTAAATTTATGCTGTTGTCATTTGATTTTTTAAAAGACAGATTAGAGGATGAATGGGAAAAGGCAGATGGAATAATTGTAATAAATAAAGGAATCTATTCTATAATCATGATATTGAGTGATATTATAGACCATTTAACGAAAATGAATGAGATATCGGAAAGAGATAATGTGAATATTATTTTTGAGAAAGTTGAAAAATATCTTGCCCCGTTGGTTACGTTTTATAAAAATGTAGACGAAGATACTATTACATCTTTGAAAACAGCTTATGGTACTGGTGGAGATGTTAAGTATTGGCGTACTCTCCAGAAATTTATTAGAGAACAGTGTCCAGATTTCAATCCTGAAGGATTAGATGATTATTTAAGAAAAGAAGAAAAAGTATATAATACTAAAGCTTTTGAATATATTAGGGAGATTGAAACATTTTTTAAAACGGATTTTAAGGAGAAACTTGAATTATATTATGGGAATAATTGGTTTAAGAAAGGGGTTCCATCAAAGATAGGTGAAGCGGCAACTTTGTTAATGTATCAGAAAAATAGAGAAATTGAAGAGGAGTGTGACGAATGTACCGAGTGGGATTGTATCAATATTATAGCATATAGAGAGATAGCTTTGAAGAATTGGCAAAATATTTTTGAACCATTTTATACTCGTCCACACGAAAAGAAAATAGCAGGAGGAAAAGATGCAAAAACAAGTTGGATGGTTAGATTAGAGAAATTAAGAAACCAAAATTTTCATTCTTATTATGTTACAGAAGATGATTATTTTTTTCTAGAACAACTATATGATTGGTTGATTTTGAAGAAAGATGATGTTTACGACTAAATTTATTCTTTTGTAAATTCCTTTGTTAATAGGAGAATTCATTAAATGCGAATGTCCTTTAAATAGAAAAATATTTTCCAATTAGGTTATTACTAATTAGATATATGTTTTGTCTTTAATTAGGTGTATTCGGTAAATTCATATAAATAGCAGAAGGTCTAGTGCTTCTTGCTATTTTATTTTTGATATTTGTATGTCCCTCTACGATGAAATGCAGTATATAGTCTATGTTTTATTTTTTAATGTGCTATAAGGACGAAAAGGAAAATTCTGGAGACAAAGTTTTGCATTGAATTTCCAATTGAATAGTTATTTTTTTACTTCTATGATTGGTAATATTATTTGTTTTAGCATATTCAAGAAAATCTTTAAAAGGTAGGATATTTGGAATGGGGACCTCATAGTTTAGTTAAGCTACACTGATGTCAAATAGTTGTTTAATATTTTCATTAATAGTTAAGGTGTTTATTTTATGAAATTAACTAGCACTTAGAAATAAAACAGGAAATATTAAAGCTTTTTTGCTGGTATTTTCTTTGATGAAAAGTTGGTGGTAAATCTAGAAGGATATGGAAATAAGTGTGTGTAGAGTATTTAGTAGATAAATTTGCTATCCAGCAATATTTACAACTATAAAATAATAAAGAAATATTTGCTTTCTGTAAAAATGTTTATATATTTGCAATGCATAACATACTCAGAGGTGGGGAATCCTGCCACAGTGTAGCAGGCATTTTTTTTGCCTGTTAACTCCATACGGCGGTTCCGTACCCCCGTGTGGAGTGTTAATGCACCCACAGCCTCTGAGTGGTGTTATGCAACGGGACAGACGGAACCGTTTTTTTTCGTCCTAATCTTTAAACAAAAAGGCTTATGGGAGGGAATCGTAATTGTATCTTTGCGTGTAAAAGGGGAAGTTCGGCTTCGATAATTCTTTTGATTTTTAGTCTTAAAGGGATGGTATAAAGGTATCATCATGTACTTGTAACGAGGTCGGCGTGACGAACATTCGTGTTGTGAGCTGGGAATGTTCAGATCTTTGTATTTCTTCATCAGTTTTTATAGAATCTTTGTTTTGAATGACAAGGAGGTAGTTTGTTATGCCATAATTGTCATGACACGATAGAGTAGAGGGATTGTAGTTTTAGTTAAAAGAAAAGAATAAAATGGAATAATGGACATGAAACACAGTGCGCAAAGTAACTGAAAAATAAAAGAGGGGCGTATTCTATGCCTGAGAAACGTTGAATATCACCCCCTTGTGTAAATCAATTTTATAAATTAATTAACAATCAAAGTTATGAAAAAAACTTATGACAGGAAAGTTTTTAAGCGAAAGTTACTGTCGGACCGAAGTACGGTAACCGTGACAATCCGGTTATTTATGATTTTATTGTTGGGCTTCCCGCTATTGACGAGGGCCGGGACGGTGGATTCCACCCGTGTGGCGAGCCGGGAAGTGAGGGGAAAAGTGGTGGACGAGAAAAAGCTACCGATACCGGGAGTCTCGGTACGTTTGGGGGGAACGTCGATGGGAACGGCCACGGACGTGGACGGGAAATTCAAGTTATTGATCCCGGCTGACACGGCCACGTTAGTAGTTTCCTTTATCGGGATGAAGACCGAGATCGTGAAGATTCCCCGGTTGAAGGTGGGGGCGGAACAAAAGGAGTTGACGATCGTGTTGCGGGAAGAGGACGTGAAACTGGAAGACGTGGTGGTGACGGGTATCTTCACTCGTAAGAAGGAAAGTTTCACGGGATCGGCTTCCACTTACTCGGCTGCCGAGTTGAAAACGATGGGTACGCAGAATGTCCTGCAAAGCTTGAAGACTTTGGACCCGGCTTTCGCCATTCTCGAGGATAACCAGTTCGGTTCGGACCCGAACCGCTTGCCGAACATGGAAATCCGGGGGAAGTCGAGCATGTTGGGATTACGAGACGAGCTGGATGCTGACCCGAACCAGCCGTTGTTTATCCTTGATGGTTTCGAGTCAACGTTGGCAGCGATTAATGATCTGGATATTAACCGGGTGGCCTCGATCACGATTTTGAAAGACGCCGCGTCGACGGCAATTTACGGTTCAAAAGCGGCAAACGGGGTGATCGTGGTGGAAACGGTGAAACCGGAGGCCGGGAAGTTACAGGTGAGCTACAACGGGAACATGAATATCTCGATACCCGATTTATCGAGTTATAACTTGATGAATTCAAGGGAAAAGTTGGAATTCGAATTATTAGCGGGTAGATATGATCCGGCCTCTTGGTCAACGGCTAGCGAGGTGAAATTGAACGAACTGTATAACGAGAAATTGAAGGTGATCGAGAGCGGTGTGAACACGTACTGGCTGGCAGAACCTTTACGGGTAGGTGTAAACCAGAAACATTCACTCTACGTGCAGGGAGGTGAAGGGAATTTCCTGTTTGGATTGGGAGCGGGGTATAACGGGATTTCCGGGGTGATGGAGAAGTCTGACAGGAGCGTGCTTAGTGGTAATATAGATTTGATTTACCGGATGTCGAAATTCCAGTTCTCTAACAAATTCTCGTTGACCTCGACGGATTACAAGAACCCGATCGTGGCTTTCTACGAGTATGCGGAGGCAAACCCGTACTACAAGAAGTATAATGATGACGGTACGGTGGATAAGTGGTTGGAAAATAATGACTATTTCAAGGCCTCGAACCCGCTGTGGAACGCGAAACAAAATAGCCGGGACGAGGGAAAGAATCTTGCCTTGAGTAATTATTTCATGGCAGAATATTTCCCGACAACGGAATGGCGGGTACGTGCCCGGTTGGGATTGACTTACGGGAATGATGACACGGAGAAGTTTTATTCCCGGAATGATACCCGCTATGAAGATGTGGAAACCATCAAAAAAGGGGAATACCGGTCAACGAATACCCGAAAGAATCAAGTGGAGGCGGAATTGAGTGTCACGTATGCGAAAGTACTGGGAAAACATAGAATTAACCTGGTTGCCGGGGGAAATCTTTCCAGCGATAAATCACTGACCCAGGGATATTCGGCTTTGGGATTTCCGGAAGGAGATTTTTCTTATCCCTCTTTCTCGAACGGTTACCCGGAAAACGGTACGCCTACCTACTATGAATCCGTGTCCCGCTCGGTGAACGGTTATTTTAACACGGGGTATTCTTTTGATGATCGCTACTTGATGGACTTTAGTTTGCGGACAAGCGGTTCATCGGTTTTCGGAACCTCCCGGAAGTATAACACGACGTGGTCGGTCGGGTTGGGTTGGAACTTGCACAAGGAGAAGTTTATCATGGATCACGTGGCATGGATTGACTTGTTGAAATTGCGGGCTTCAATAGGAAACCCGGGAAACCAGAGTTTTGACTCTGCGCAATCTTTGCTGACCTATTCTTTCCAGTACGGTTCGATGAACTATTTCGGGCTGGGAGCCGTGTTATCACAAATCGGTAATCCAGATCTGGAATGGCAGATCACGGTGGACAAGAATATCGGTTTGGACGTGACGCTGTTTAATAAACGCTTTTCGTTGACGGCGGATTACTATTACAAGGTGACCGACCCGTTGTTGATCAAGGTGAGTACACCACTTTCTTCCGGAACATCCACTTACATGACGAACGCGGGAGAACAGGTATCACAAGGTTTGACGGCATCGGTGTCTTATTATATTTTCCAGAATTTCGAGGAGCGTTTCTCGTGGATGGTAAGGGCGAACGTGCGGACACAGAAAACCCGAATAAACAAGATCGGGAACAAGCTTTCCACGTTGAACGCTAGCGGAAAGGGTGAAAATACCGTGAGGTATTATGACGGGGCAGACCCGGATGATATTTGGGCGGTGAAGTCCGCGGGGATTGATCCCTCGAACGGGAAGGAGTTGTTTTATGCCAAGGATGGCGGTTACACGTATGATTTTACCTATGATGACGAGGTGATTTGCGGGAATACTCGTCCGGACGTGGAGGGGGTAATCGGTTCATCGTTGAACTGGAAAGGATTTTCCGTGAGCTTGAATTTCCGTTACCAGATGGGGGCTGACGTGTTCAACGAGGCTCTTTACAACAAGGTGGAAAATATTTCAAGGAGTGATTTGAACAAGAATCAGGATAAGCGGGCGTTGTACGAGCGTTGGCAGGAAGTGGGGGACATCGTGCATTTCAAGGATATTGCCAGCGCAGCAAGTACTCCGATGTCTTCCCGTTTCGTGCAGACGGAGAACGTGTTGACCTTGGAGTCTCTCTATCTGGGGTACGAGTTTTACAACGGGTGGATCGAGAAACTCGGCTTGAGTAGCCTGAAACTACAATTCTCCATGCGTGACGTGTTCCGGGCATCGACAATCCGGTCGGAGAGAGGTATATCTTATCCTTTTGCGCGGAGCATGGAGGCAGGACTTTCGTTTAATTTTTAAAGATGAATGGTTATGAAATTATGGAATATCATTTGGACCGGGGTCATACTCGTGTGTGGTGTAGGGTGTTCGAGTTTTCTGGACGTGCAGCCGAAAGACAAGCAATCGGAGAAACAATTATTCGCCACGAGAGGCGGTTTTTATACCGCGGTGAACGGGATATATAACAAGATGGCATCCTCGGCTCTTTACGGGAAGAATCTTTCCTACGAGTTGGTGGACGTGATCTCGAAACGTTACCAGCCTCTTCCGGTGAACACGTACTTGACAGCGTTGAGTACCTTTGCTTACACGGACGAAAGTGTGAAAAAAGCGTTGGAAAGTACATGGACCACGGCTTACAACACGATATTGAATTGTAACGTGGTGTTGGAGAATATTGACGAGAGTGAGGGTGTGTTACAGGAACAGGAGTACCGGGTGTTGAAAGGGGAGATGTTGGCGGTGCGTGCTTTCTTGCATTTTGATATGTTGCGGTTATTCGGTCCGGTCTATAAATTGCATCCGGAGGCGGAGGCCATTCCCTACAATGAATCATCGAAAGTGGTTGCTTTACCGTTGATGACGGCAGATTCCGTGCTACATGAAAAGATTCTGCGGGATTTGGATGAGGCGGAAGAGTTACTGGCGGGTAGTGACCCGGTAATAGAGAATGGACCGATGGCTTCTCTTGAAAAAGACGAGGAGGTGTATCTGCGTTATCGTCAGTTACGGATGAATTATTATGCCGTGTTGGCGTTGAAGGCTAGAGTGTACTTGTACGCGGGAGAACAAGCGAATGCATTGGCCGCGGCTCGAAAACTGTTAGCGGATTCGAAAGTGAATGAACATTTCCCGGCGGTGGACCCGAATAAGTTGTTGGCGAACCAAAGTAATCCCGACCGGGTGTTCTCCTCGGAAGTGCTGGCAGGGATTTACAAGAAAGACCGGGTGGACATTTATACCAATTATTTCAGTGCCGAGCAAGCGGGGAATAATTACTTGCACCCTAGAAAGGATTTCGTGGGGACGAGCCTTTTTGCAGGTGAGACTCAGGATTACCGTTTCCAAACGTGGTGGCAAGTTGCCTCCGGTGTGGGGGAGAGCGGGCATTCTTTGATCAAATACAAGGGGATAGATAAGCCTAGCGGAACAACGGATACGGAATATTTCTATGCAGTCTTCATGTCGTTGATTCGGTTGAGCGAGGCGTATTATATAGCGGCAGAATGTGAACCCGTGTTGGCAGATCGTTATGGATGGCTGAACCAGATGCGAACCCGGAGAGGATTGCCCGAATTAACGGTTGTTTCGGAGGATGATTTCATGAAACGCTTGCGTTCGGAATATTTGCGGGAATTTATCGGAGAGGGTCAAATATTTTTCATGTACAAACGGCTGTATATTAATATTAACAGTGACGAGAATGGATATGATACCAACACGTATGGAGCTAAGGAAGAACGTTACGTGTTACCCTTGCCTTCCGGCGAAGTTGATAATCGTTAAATTGTAAGGTTATGAAATGGAAAATTATATTGTTTGTTTTAAGCTTGACATTTGTTTTCAGTGCTTGTGAAAAGCAAGATATTTCGGTCTTTACCACGGATGATTGCGGAATTTATTTCCAACGGGTGACCAGTTATATTTATAATAGTACCACGGAATATTACGGGGATTCGTTGGCCTATTCATTCGCCTCAGCCAAGGCGTCTATAAAAAGCGCTGTGCTGTCCGCCACGATACGGACAATGGGAAAGGTGGTTGATTACGATCGTCCTTTTAAAGTAGTGGTGGATCAAGAGGGAACAACAGCTATCGAGGGGAAACATTACGAGGTAAATTTGGATACGGTAGTTGTGCCTGCGGGAAAAAGCACGGCTTACGTGCGTGTTCGTTTCTTTCGCACGGATGATATGATGGAAAAGGCTGTTCGGTTAGCTCTTCGTTTGGAGGATAACGAGTATTTTAAGTGTTATTTTCCGGAGTATAAGAATACGAACGCTTATTCGGCCACAGGGGTGATGATTCACGGGGATGTGTTTGCCTTTTCGTTGAGCGAGATGTACACGGAGCCGAGTTACTGGGCTATGTTTGGGGGAAGTTTCTTTGGGGATTGGACGCCTAAGAAATATATCGTGGTTAATTCTGTTTGTGGGTTGACTCCTTCTGATTGGAGTAATGCCGGGTATGCAGGGACGAAGGTTCAGTATGGACGGTTCAATTTTTTTGCTACTGCGGTACAGAAATATTTACAGGAACAGGCAGATGCAGGAACTCCGGAGTTGGAGGCGGACGGGAGTTATATGCAACTTGCACCTTCTTACTCGGTTGACTATTCCCGGTATGAATAATATTAAAAATATAAGGTTATGAGAATAAATCCTATTATACTGTTTTTGTTTGTTTTTTCCTTTTGTAGTTGTTTTGACGATAAGGGAAATTATACTTATCATGAGGTGGCGGACATAACCATCGAGAACATTCCCGAAGTGGTGGAGGTGTTGGGAAATTCCGATCATATTGTTGTGAATCCGAAGGTCGTTTCTTCGCTAGAGGGAGAGATTGGTAAGGAGAATGCTAATTTTGAGTTTAGTTACAAGATTGAGAAAAAATCCGGTGGTGTATTGGTATCCGGACAACATTGGGTTGATCTGAATCCTTCGGGATCATTGGATTTGGACACGTTGGCAGCTTTTGCGGCAGACACGTATATTGCATGGTTCTCCGTGACGGACAAGCGTTCTGGTGTTCAGACGTCTAAGACATTTGATATTAAAGTTTCTTCTCCGACTTACGAGGGTTGGATGGTGCTTTGTGATGAAGGTGAGGAGGAACGTGTTCGGATGGATATGATTTCTGTGATTTCGGCAGAGCGAGTAATCCCGGCTTATGACCTGTTGACTTCTTTGGGATTGCCGGAGTTGAAACATGCCAAGGGAATCGGGTTTTATCCCAATCGATTTGCGAATCCTTCCGATCTTATTTACGTGATGTCGGCTGAGGGAACGTATATGCTGGATCGGGAAACGTTCAAAACGGATGAGTCTTTAGAGATTGGTAATATTGATTTTATTATTCCACCGGTAAATGAACATGTTGTGTGTTACACGTCGGTAAATAACGCTAGTACTGCAGGAGCTTTAGCTAATCTCTGCGTGACGGATGCCGGGAATGCTTATGCACAGGTGAGGGATTATTCCGGTCCTGCTTTTGAGTACCCGATCAACACGTCGGAACGGGGAAAGGCTCCGGAATATAAGGTCGCTCCTTACGTGGGGGTAAGTATGGCCCGTCCGGGGAATGGAGAAACAGCTTTATTGTATGACTCGGATAATAAGCGATTTGTGGGTTGGAAGTACGGGTATGTCGCTGATGCTATGCAGGCTTTGACTCCGGTTGCAGACACTGAAGACGGTTTGTTTAGTTTCAAAACGGGGATGGAATTGGTGTACATGGAAAGTACCCGGTATTCCGGTGGTTTGGTATATTCTATTTTGCAGGATGCCAGTGGAAAACGTTATATTTACGGGATCAATATGTCGAATAACGGTTTCGTACAGGAGGCGAAGTACGAGAATTTGAATGCACCCGATTTTGACAAGGCGACGATTTTTGCTTTCCATTCTCAATTCCCTTATATGTTCTATGCCGTGGGGAATAAGGTGTATTTGCATAATTTAGGAACAAACACGACATACCCGATGAATAATATTGCTTTAGGGGAAAACGAGACGGTTACGATGTTGAAATTTAACCTGTACAGGCAATGCTCGTTAAGCGATCTGAATAATCAGTCCGACGAGTTTATGGCTCGGCAGTATGAGTTGATGGTGGGTTCGTATGATACGGCGGCTCCGGATAACAATGGCGGGAAGCTAGGGTTCTATCCGGTGGATGGGGTGAATAATAGTGTGACGAAAAGGGCGGAATACAGTGGTTTTGCTAAGATAAAGGATGTCGTGTATCGTGAGCGGCGATAACGTGATAGAGAAAAAGTGTTAGAAGTCTTGTTTTAAATGACTACCCCCTCCAACTCCCCCTTACACAGGGGGAGGGATGATTACCAAGCGGTTCCCCTCCTGTGTAAGGAGGGGTTAGGGGAGGTAGTTGTTTAAAACATGATTTCTTTTCCTTTTGATAAATTCTCTTTTTACTCTTTGTTACGCGTGAGATCGGTCTACGGCTAAAGAGTGGGAAGAGATCTCTGCGAGGATGGGGGGAAATAAGGGCATACAGATTTCAGATAGGCGTGTCCCCGTCGGTGTAAAGACGTTCAATGGGAACGATTATCGAACGAGGACGAAACGTCTGTGATCTGTGCGTGTGGCCTTATTTCCCCCTGATCTGTTTTGTAACCGGGAATGTGATGTAAATAAAATGTGATGGAAGGGGAATTTGTTTTTTGTGGAAAGAAGGTTTGTTGAATAAGATTATGATTAAAATAAAAATATTTATCTTTGAACTGGACATGAGGAAAAAAGGATCGATGCAAAAAGTATGGATCAAATTGAAAGATTATAGTGGATAAAGAAAAGAGGGACACGTTTGAGTTATTGTATAAAACTCATTATAAAGAGTTGTATATTCATGCTTTAAGCTTTGTTCGGGATGAAGAAGAAGCAAAAGACATCGTGACGGATGTTTATGAATACGTGTGGAAGAATTTTGAAAAATTGGATTCTTCAGTTTCTCTGCGTCCCTTTTTATATTCTCTGGTTCGTTCCCGTTCTCTTGATTTTTTGAGGAAGGAAAAAACAAAAGAAAAGTTTTTGGCTTATAAAAAGACCTTTCCCGAAGAGGAGGAGGAATACGTGGAGTATGAGCAACTCATCGAAAAGGTGATGCATATTATTGAGAATATGCCCCAACAGACAGCTACCGTGTTCAAAAAATGTTTTATCGAGCGGAAAAAATATCAAGAGGCGGGGGATGAGTTGGGAATTTCTATTAACACGGTTCGTTGGCATATAACGAAGGCAATCAGTATATTAAGGGAACAAATGTCTGATGTCGAAATGATATTGTTATATGCGTTTTTCTTAAAAAAATAAAAAATATTGTTTTTTGACCCACATCATTTACCATGCTTTACGTGTAATAGTAAAATGAACGTGAAGTTATGAAATTCGAGAAAGAAGAAGATCGTTTAAATTTTGTCATCGAGATACTGAATCATCCTGAGTTATTGCAGGAAGTCCGGGTGCAGGAATGGTTGGCAGAACCCCGTAACAAGGATTTGTACGAGGAATGTCGGAGGTACTTGGAAGGAGGGCTTCGGCTGACCGTGGGTGATCAGTTGGATGTGGAGGGAGAATATCGGAATTTTACCCGGAAGATGAAATCCGGTGGTCGGTCTCGACGAATGACTTGGTTTTCTGTGGCTGCAGCCGTGGTTATACTTATTTCCGCCAGTTGGTGGTTGTTGGAAAATTCGTTGTCGTCGAAAAAGCAAGAGGTGATTCCGGTGGCAGAACACATTGTCCCCGGAAAAAATCAAGCTGTGTTGATTACGGAATCCGGAGAGGAACTTGTTTTGAGTGCATCCGGGAGTGAAAGTCGGGAGCTGGGTGAAGGTATCCGTGTGGAGTACGATAGTCTGAGAGGGATTAATTACAATTTGGCCAAGGGGGCTGTGGTCAGTTATCACACGCTTCGAGTACCCAAGGGGGCAGAGTATAAATTGACCTTGAATGATGGAACCGTTGTATGGTTGAATTCTGAATCGGAATTGCGTTACCCAACTTCTTTCGTGGGTGAAAAACGGGAGGTATTTTTGAAAGGAGAAGGTTATTTTTCCGTGGCTCACGATGAGAAACATCCTTTTATAGTCGTGTCTTCTGATATTTACACGAAGGTGTACGGGACAGAATTTAATGTACGTTCTTACGGAGAGGAGGATGTTCACGTGACATTGGTACAGGGCCGGGTTGCCGTGAAGAAAACGGAGAACGGTTCGGAGTATACGTTAAACCCGGGAGAGAATGCCCGCTTCACCGAAAGCATACCGGAGATCACGAAGGTGAACGTGAAC
Source organism: Butyricimonas sp. RTP31003st1_G1_RTP31003_210430 (assembly GCF_040920905.1). Classification (NCBI taxonomy): domain Bacteria; kingdom Pseudomonadati; phylum Bacteroidota; class Bacteroidia; order Bacteroidales; family Odoribacteraceae; genus Butyricimonas; species Butyricimonas sp. RTP31003st1_G1_RTP31003_210430. The sequence goes on from NZ_JBCOSQ010000004.1 coordinate 98,256, forward strand.
AGGTATATTGCTTGGAAGGATGGGTATTTCTATTACGAGAACGAGTCATTGGAATCTATCATGGATGATTTGAAACGGTGGTATGATTTTGATGTCATGTACGTGGGGGATAAGGTTCGAGATTATCGATTTGAATTGTGGGCAAGTCGGGATAGCGAGATTTCGGTGATTACCGGTTTGTTGATGAAGACGAATCGAATTGGAGTAAAGGTAAATGGAAAGACGTTAGTCGTTTCCGAGGTAATTAGATAAATAAGTAATCATTTTAATTTATAACCAAAACTATCATTTATGGCAATACTTTTGAGTAAGAAGCGTTCCATTGACAGGAACGTTAGTAGGAGAATTGTGAAAATGTTTTTGATACAATTCGTGTTTTCCTTGTGTTTTTTCACGAGTATCGCATCCGGTGTGACTCAAAATCGGGTGGTGAGCTTGGACTTTGAAAACGTGGAATTGTCGCAAGCATTGAAAAGTTTGAGTGAAGCAGCTGATTGTAAGTTTATCTTCAATTATGATGACTTGAATAGTTATAAAGTGTCTGCAAAATTGGAAAATAAGAGTGTGGAGGAATGTTTGGATATTTTGTTAAAGGGAATGCCTTTTAAATATAGCCATGAGGGAGAATTAATTGTTATTTCCTATAAAAGTAATGACGAGAAGAAAATTTACACGGTTCGAGGAGTGGTGAAGGATGAGACAGGGATGCCTCTACCCGGTGTAGCGGTGATTCAGAAAGGTACGACGTTGGGAGCGGCTACCGATGTAGATGGGAGATTCGAGTTTAAATTAACAGAAAAGAACGTTACCTTGGTATTTTCATTTGTTGGAATGAAGACGAAGGAACTGTTGTATGATGGTTCGGATAAATTATTGGACGTGACAATGGAGGAAGAGGTTGAGATGTTGGGTGAAGTGGTGGCTACCGGTTACCAGACGATTTCTCGTGAACGTTCAACGGGTTCCGTGACGATTTTGAAAGCGGAAGATTTAGGAAAAGTACAAAGTACGAGTTTGGTTTCCAAGATTGAAGGTTTGACTCCCGGTTTGTCTACTTATGGGGATGAGTTGGAGATTCGAGGGGCATCTTCTTTCGCGGTGAGTTCAACCCCTTTACTTGTAGTAGATGGTGTGGTAATGAATCAAGCGCTGAGTTCAATTAACCCGGATGACGTGGAGACGATTACGGTATTGAAGGATGCGGCAGCTACTTCATTGTATGGAGTACGTGCTGCTAACGGGGTGATCGTGGTTACGACGAAAAGAGGTTCGAAAGAGGAAAAGTTAAATGTGAATTTGTCTGCAAATTTTTATTTCAATCCGGTTCCTAAAATAAGCTATATGGATTATGCATCGACAAGCGATATCATTGATTTCGAAATTGACTTTTTGAAAAATGAATCCTTGTACCAGAGTAATCCTGGTGAGTATTTCGATTCTAAGAATGATCCGAGTGCCTATAAAAATTATACCCGAATTGAACGTTACTATTATGAATTGTATAAAGGGAATATGACTCAGGCAGAGGTGGATGAGAAAATTAATGCCATGCGGAAAAATGATTATCGGAAAGAGGCTCAGGATATTTTAACGCATACGGCCATTACGCAGGATTATAACCTGTCACTTTCTCGCGGGGGTAAAAATTCTAATTTATTTTTCTCTTTGCGTTATCAGAATAACGGGAAATATTTGAAATCATCCAGTGCAGATAAATATAGTATTTATTTAAAAAATGAATTAGACCTGACGGATTGGTTTAAGTTGACCTTGGGGGCTAATACTTATATTACAAAGCAAGAGGCTTCGCAGGCTGGTGTTACTTATTTGGAGTTTATGCCTTATGAACGTGTGGTGACAGAATCCGGAAATCCGGTATACCAGTACAAGCATAATTTCTATCATAGTATGGAAATTAACGAGACCGAGGGGTTGGAATTTATGGGATACAATCTGAAGGAGGAGATGAACAAAAATATGCAAAAAACAAATTCTTTGTATGTAAGGTTATTTGCTCACACGGATTTCAAGTTGCTGAAAGGGCTGGATTTAGGATTGAAATTTCAGTATGAAAAAACCAACACAAGTATTATCCAATACGATGAAGCTGATTCTTATTTGATGAGGGAGATGGTAAATAGGTATGCGTCGGGGAGTGTGGGAGATTTCGAGTATAACATCCCGCAGGGAGGACATCGATCTGAACAGCATCAGAATGACGAGTATTTTAATTTCCGGGCTCAATTGAATTACCAGACTACGTTTGCCGAGAAACATGATTTAACAGTGCTTGCCGGAGGTGAGATTCGTCAAGATGCTAATGACGTGACTTATAGTGAGCGTTATGGATATGACGATCAGAAATTGACTTATAAACAAGTGGATTGGTTGACATTAAGTAATGGTGTATCAGGTCAATTGGTTAGTAGCTTACAGACGAAGAATGAGATGTTGCAAGTGTCAGATGTAAAGCATCGTTATGTTTCAGCTTATGCAAATGCAGGATACACGTATGATGCTAAGTATAGCTTGAATGCCAGCGTGCGTGTGGAGCAGGCAGACTTGTTTGGGTCAGACCCGAAGTATCGTTATCGTCCGTTATGGTCGGTTGGTGCAAGTTGGTTGATGACAAGAGAAAACTTTTTGAAGGATATAGCTTGGTTGGGTATGTTGAAGTTAAGAGCAACATACGGAATCACGGGTAATGTTGATCAATCTTCTTCACCTTATTTACTCGGGTCTTACTTTAATTCGTTATACACGCAAGCTAGTCTGACCGACATTTTGACACCGCCTAATAATATGTTGCGTTGGGAGAAGACTTCAACGTTGAATATTGGTGTGGATTTCGCTTTAATAAGTCGTTTAAGAGGATCGATGGAATTTTATCGTAAATATAGTTCTGATCTGTTAGCCAACAAGACATTGGACCCGTCACTTGGTTTCGAAACGGCAAGGGTAAATAATGGTGCAATGAGAAATATTGGATTCGAATTGTCACTTTCTTATGATTGGTTGAAAAATAAGGATTGGGATTTGAATACGACATTTACGGCAGCTAATAATAAGAATGAGATTCGGAAAGTTGGTTTCACGCCTTCTAATGCGATTGACATGTTTTTGTATCCTAATAGTAACTATTTAAAGGGGGATGCATTCAATTCTATCTATGCTTATAGATATGCGGGTTTGACGGAGAATGGCGATCCTTCCGTGTATGATGAGAACGGGGATATTAAGGCAAATGAACCGGTGCGTAATATAAATGCTCTCGTATGTGCCGGGCAGTTAACCCCAAAGTGGAATGGTGCTTTGACAGTGAACTTGAGATATAAAACATGGGAATTTTTCACGAAGTTTGTTTATTATACGGGACATTCTCTGAGAAATGATGTTACTCCGTTATATTCGATGTACAGTGATTTGAATGGTTCTTTGCATAAAGATATTGTGAATCGTTGGACAGAGGATAACAAAGATACTGATATTCCTGCAATCCGACCGGGAGGATCGAATGACCAAGAGCAACGTGAATATTTGTGGAAATATGCAGATGCCCATGTAAAGAGTGCTTCTTTTGTCAAGTGTCGTAATATAGGTATCGCTTATTCTTTACCTAAAGATTTGATTAAGAAGTGGAATTTACAAAACGTGAATATTCGGGCGCAGGTAGATAATCCTTTTTATTGGGCGGCTAATAACGAGGGAATCGATCCGGAATCGTTTAACGCAAATGGCGGTAAACGTACAGACTTTATGATGCCGACTTACAGTGTTGGTTTGAGTATTAATTTTTAAACGAGAGAAAGTATGAAAAAATATATATCAATCATTGGTTTGAGTCTGATTGTATTACTGACATCTTGTGACAACTATTTGGATTTAGTCCCGAAGGGAGAATCCGTGTTAAATACAACAGATGATTATTTGGGGTTAGTGGAATCGATGGATGCGGCTTATCCGACAGATGATTTTTGGTATTTTGCCGGTGATGCGACCTGGCCTTATAAGGATCAAATTGAAAATTACCAGTATCCATTACGTTCAATCTCTTTCTTATGGGATGAAACGGAAGGATTGCGGCAGCAAAATATGGTTTCTAGTGAACTCTACAGCAAGTGTTACTCCCGGATAGCCAATTATAATATTGTGGTGGAGAATATGAATGATGCAGAGGGGCCAGAAGCGGATAAGCGACTGGGTATTGCTCAGGCAAAGGCTATGCGTGCGTATAATTATTTCATGTTGGTGAATACTTTTGCTAAGCCTTACGTGAAGGAAACTGCTGCCACGGATAATGGTATTATTATTCACAAAAAGTTTGATTTGGAGGCGGTGAGTAAACAATACACGGTTCAAGAGGTGTATGATTTTATCATGGAAGATTTGAATTCGGCTATCGTTGATTTACCGGAAACCCCGTTAAACGAGTTCCGTCCTAGTAAGACGTTGGGATGGGCATTAAAAGCTAAGGTGCATTTGTACAAGGGGGAGCTTGATTCTGCCTTAAATGCAGGATTGGAGGCGTTGAAATCAACCTATCATAAGTTGTGGGATATGCGTCCGATGTTTTATAACGGTTTAGAGGAATTGCCTTTCGGGGATATGCAGTCGACAGGATGGAGTTCTGTTGCTATTCATTTGAAGAGTGATCCGGAAAATTTATTATATCAATTCTGTAATAATGATCAGGGAGAGCCTTCTCCTTTATTTATTCGCAAAGAGACGTTGGATCTGTTTGATAAACAGAATGATTTGCGTTACAAGACTTGTGTAAATTATGACACTCCTAATCGGCCGACAGGCGAGAGTGGGGCGAGAATGTTCGGTTCGAATCAGGTAAAGTGGAATTGTGGCGGGATACGTTTCTCTGAAGTTTATTTGATCGTGGCAGAGTGTTATGCCCGCTTAAATGATCCGGAGAATGCGATGAAGTATTTGAATGAGTTGTACGTGAATCGGGTAAAAAATAATACTCCGGAACTGACGGCTGCTAGTGCAGATGAGGCTTTCGAACAAGTACGTAAGGAGAGAAAGCGGGAGTTGATGTTCACTTATAACGGTTTCTTCGATATGCGTCGATTTAGCGTGCAATTGAACGAGACGTTTACTCGTACCTATGTTAATACAGCGGGTGAAACACAAGAGTTTACTTTGGAACCCGGTTCTCCTTTGTATGTATGGCCTTTTCCGCAGAATGCGATGGAAACAAGTAATTTGGTTCAAAATACAAAATGATGTCCCATATGAATAAAATATGTTGTGTATTTCTGATATTAACGGTTCTGGCTTTTGCCGGAACCGGATGTCAGGATAAGACGACTTCGGTTACGAAGGCGAGAGTGGAGTTTAGAAATACGGTTGAAGGAAACTTCTTTTTTATTCCGGAAGGGTCTACGGCCGGATATACGAAAATGGAACCGGATTCTTTAGGAAATTATATCTATGAGGTGGATTTGAAAGTGCCGGGGTACTTTCGTTACGTGGGGGTGAATAAAAAATTCTATTTGGTTTATTTGACTCCGGGCGCACGGATGGAGATACAGGAAGGAGCGGAAGGAGTTGTGTTTGCAGGAGATAATGCGGCCGAGAATATGTTTTTGTCTAAGAATGTATATCTAGGTTCTGTCCCAGAAGATATTCCGCTTTATTCGGCGGAATGGGAACGATTGAATACAGAAGAAGTGAATCGGTTGATTGCTAATCTGGATGTTTCTGGTTTAAACCCGGACTTTATCCGTTTACAGACATTGAAGTATCATTGCGATTTTTATTTACAAAAATTAAATGGCCCTGCTAATACTGCAATGTTTGCTCCTCAAGTGAAAATTGAACTGTCGGATAATTTTTATGATTTCGTGAAAGAGGTAAACTTCTCGGATTCTTCTCTTGTGCAGATACCGAAATGGTTTAATATGGTGTTGGGGACATTCGAGCAGATGGAAAAAAAAGGATGGATTGAGGTTTCTCCGGATAAATACATGGAAATTTATGCGAAAAGAATCGCCAACGAAAAAGTACGTTCCATGTTCTTGGTGGAGTTATTGAATTTCACGTTACAGAAAGGGTATTCTGATGATTTCCCGTCCTATCTGGAAGGGGTTCGTCAATACATAACTCACCCGGAGGCATTGGAGGCGTTACCAGCTTTGGAGGCTCGTTACCAAGAGTCCAAAGAAACTCATAAAACCATAGCAAGAGGACAGATGGCTCCGGAGTTTAAAGCGGTTGACGTGAAAGGAAAAGAATATACTTCTGCTGATTTTAAAGGCAAGGTGATGGTGTTGGATTTCTGGTTCACGGGATGTATTCCTTGTCGTGCAGAGATGCCTTACATGGAGAAATTAGCAGATGATATGCAAGGAGAGAATATTGTATTTATCTCAATGTCAGTGGATACGGGGGATGAGTTGATGGCTTTGTGGAGAAAGATGGTTAAAGATAAGAAGGGTGCCGAGTTACAGTTGAATGTGCCGGGTGGTTTTAAATCGGATTTGGTAAAGAAATATTTGATTCATGGGGTTCCGCGTATCGTGATTGTGGATAAAGAGGGGAAAATTGTGGATGCAAATGCCAAACGTCCTTCGGATCCTAAATTGCGGATGCAGTTGGAGCAATTGGTGAAATAATTGTCGAATTAATATAGAATTGATATGATGAAAAATATAAAAGCATTTGTATGTGGAACATTATTGCTTTCTATGGGCTTGATCCCATACGGTTGTTCTGATGATGATAAAAATACGTCACTTGCCGGAAATGATATTTTATCATTTTCAATTGAGGGGATTGATACGGAAGCCGTGATTGATACGGATAATAAAAGTATTTCGTATGTATTATCCGATATACCGGAGAATTACAGAGAAATTACACCTGTGTTTACTTTGTCGGAGGGGGCTTGGGCAAGTGTGAATGAGGATGAGGTGGTTAGTGGTGTGACTCCTGTGAATTTTTCAACTCCAGTAACATTTAAAATCACGGCATCAAATGGTGATCGTGCTTACTGGGATGTGAGTCTTTCTAACACGGATTACACGATAGCTTGGGGGTTGGGGGCTTGGTTGACAGAAGAGAAGAGTAACGAGGGGGTAGATCCCGAGGGCTGTTATTTGGATCAACAAAATACAGGTGATTATGCGGATCGGAATTGTGGACCGGCTGTTGGAGCGATGGCTGTTATATGGTACGGATCGCCCATGGAGGAGATGACCGTAGAGTGGGCTAGAAGTTATAGATATTTTAGTTACTATTCTTCTTCTTCAACGGATTTAAGCTGGTACCCGGGGGATGTTCGGGATTTCATTAATTTTTGTAGTAGAGGGGGAAGTCCTGCTTATCTGGAAGAAATTCCTAGTGAGAAGTATTTAGATAATACCGAGGAGGAAATGAAAGAAAAATTCCCCGTACAAGTGAAGGCTCATATCGATGCAGGGGAATTAGTGATAGTCTGTTTAAGTATGTCCTATATATCGAAGAATGAAACGGGAGATTCGGAGACTCGAGTTGATAAATATTATAGTGGAACGATGGGACATTTCTTGCTGATTAAAGGATACAAAGTAGTTGATGGAGAATTGTTCTTTGAATGTAATGATCCGTGGGGATTAGGATTGACTTATGAAGACGGTACTCCAGTAGGAGCAAATCGTTATTACCGGGCAGAGGAGTTGGCTTTAAGTGGAAATCATAATTATTATGCCGTAATCGTACAGCCTAAAGTATAGTTCGTCGTAAGAAAATGTGAATCCGCCTCAAGCTTCTGTTTCAGGCGGATTCTTTTTAATATGTAGGAAAATCATCCGTTTAGACTAAATTTTACCCGGTTTACTAGGGAGCGTCCCAGTGTGAGTTCGTCGGTATATTCGAGGTCATTACCTATGGCGATACCTTTGGCGAGGGTGCTAACCGTGATTTCATCCCGGCGGGGGAGTTTTTTGAAGATGTAGTAACCCGTGGTGTCTCCTTCTATGGTGGCTCGCAAGGCGAAAATAACCTCCTTTACGGAAGGATTGGCCACTCGCTCCAGTAGAGAGTTAATGTGAAGGTCGGATGGGCCTATGCCGTCCATGGGGGAAATAATCCCTCCTAAAACGTGGTAAAGCCCGTGGTATTGGCCGGTGGCTTCAAGGGACATGATGTCCTTTATGTTTTCCACGACACATATCGTTTGAGTATCCCGTTTCGGGTCGGAACAAATCTCGCAAGTGTCACTGTCTGAAATGTTATGGCAGTACTGGCACTCTTTGATAGATTCTTTCAAGGCGGTGATACTGGCTGTAAATTGCTTTACCTCTTCGGGGCTTTGGCGCAGCATGTGTAGCACGTAACGCAAAGCTGTTTTGCGTCCGATTCCCGGAAGGGAAGCAAATTGTTCTACTGCTTTTTCCAATAGTTTGGAAGATAAAGATTGCATGTTTTATTCCTCTTTGAATTTTAAATCCCGAATCATCATTTGAATGTCGCTTTTCCCCATGAATTCGTTTTCCTGAAGGGTGTAGCAAATATCGAAATATTCACCTTTACTGATACGGGAAAATGCCTCTCCCATACCGAAAGCTATACCACTCCGGTCGTTGCAGACTCTCGTGTCATCCACGACAACCAGTTTTAGGTGTTCGTTGTTACGTCCCACTTGTTTTGAACCAATGAAATTCGTCACGTTTTCAGTCATGAACACGGGGATCGTGTTGTTGGGACCAAACGGGGCGAACTTCTGAATCATGGCATAAAGATCCGGGGTGATGTCGTTTAATTTGATTTGGGCGTCAATATTGATCTGGGGTGTCAACATCTCTTCCGTGATCGTTTCACTCACGATTTTTTGGAATTTAGCCTTGAAAGGTTCGATGTTTTCAAGCCTTAATGTCAGTCCTGCCGCGTATTTGTGTCCCCCGTAATTTTCCAAGAATTCGCTACATTGTGAAATGGCGTAATACAGGTCAAATCCTTCCACGGAGCGAGCAGATCCGGTAGCCAAACCGTTGGATTCTGTCAGGATCACGGTCGGGCGGTAGTAATATTCCGTCAGACGTGAAGCAACGATTCCAATGACACCTTTGTGCCAGTTCGGGTTGTAAAGTACGGTTGCTTTTTGGGATTGGTCGTAGTGGGACTGATTGATGTATTCGAGGGCTTCTTCGGTGATGTCGTGATCCAGCTTTTTGCGTTGATCGTTGAAGTTGTTGATACTTGCGGCGACTTCCGTGGCTCTGGTCTCGTCATCGGCAATCAGGAGTTCAACTGATTTATTCCCCGATTCAACTCGCCCTGCCGCGTTGATTTTTGGGCCTATGCGAAAAACAATGTCATTTATCGTCAGGTCTTTACCGATTCCGGAGAAACTTAGTATCGTTTTTAATCCCAGGCTGGGTTTTCTGTTTAATTGTAATAAACCGAAATGGGCGAGGATGCGATTCTCTCCCGTGATCGGAACAATGTCACTGGCAATGCTGACACAAACCAAGTCCAACAATTTGTACAGGTCTGCCATCGGCAAGTTGTGTTTCATGCTATATGCCTGCGCCAGTTTGAAGCTGACACCGCAACCGCTTAACCACCGGTAGGGATAGTGACAATCTTTCCGTTGCGGGTCGAGGACGGCAACGGCATCCGGAAGTTCGTCCCCTGGGGTGTGATGATCACAGATGATAACATCCACTCCTTTGGATTTTGCGTAACGGACTTTCTCCACGGCTTTCACTCCACAATCGGTTACGATCATGAGTGTGATCCCGTTGCGGGCCGCATAATCGATGGCCAAGATGGAAACCCCGTAGCCTTCCGTGTACCTGTCCGGGATGTAATACTCCGGATTCTCGCATTTATTTTTCAGGTATTTATAGAGTAAAGCAACGGCCGTGGTACCGTCCACGTCGTAATCGCCGTAGATCATGACTTTTTCCTCGGTGCTGATTGCTTTTTCCAACCGGAGAACTGCTTTATCCATATCCTTCATCAAGAACGGGTCATGGAGCATGTTGAGGGTGGGATTGAAGAAAGCATGGGCCTCTTCTGCAGTGTCCACACCGCGTTGCAAAAGCAAGTTCGCGATAACATGACTGCAGTTAAGTTCTTTGGATAGTTTGTCAATTTTTTCCCACTCGGGTGGGGTGTTGATGACCCATCTTTTTTTCATTATCTCTTTCTCCTATTCTGCTACAAAGAAGCAGAAATTCCTTGGGATTTCAAAAGAATACTGATTATATTTTTTAACAGGTTTGTTCTAAATAAGGTTATACGGTTGTGTTTCAGTTGTATAAAAATAAGATTGAATTTTTGGTGATAAAATTTTAACAAAAAGCAGGGGAAATGTAAATAACGAGGGAGAGCAGCCCTTTTACTTTCTTCTTTGCACTTTATTTATTATCTTTGCACATTAATTTTTGAATAAAATTTAGAGCGGGCGTATGCCCGGTGATAAAATAGATTTTATATAACCTTTTAAAGCATATAAAAATGAGTCTTGCAGAATTAAGCGAACAGGAAATTATTCGCCGGAACTCTTTAAACGAGTTGAAAAATTTGGGAATAGATGCCTATCCGGCACCGGAATTTAAAGTAACTCACCTTTCTAAAGAGATCCTGGATAAATTTGAAAAATCACCGGAGGAATTGCAAGAGGTTGTGATTGCCGGGCGAATGATGAGCAGGCGGATTATGGGTAAGGCTTCATTTTTTGAATTACAGGATGCCGAAGGTAGGATTCAGGTCTACGTGAGTCGGGATGATGTGAGTCGGGATGAAGCTTGCACGATGTATAATACCGTTTTCAAAAAGTTAATGGATATTGGTGACATTGTGGGAGTCAAGGGATTCGTGTTCCGCACGAACATGGGAGAGGTCTCAGTTCACGCGAAAGAGTTGGTGATGTTGTCCAAGTCCTTGCGTCCACTACCGGTTGTGAAAGAAAAGGATGGTAAAGTGTTTGATGCTTTTACCGATCCGGAATTGAGATACCGTCAACGTTATTTGGATTTGATCGTGAACCCGCAGGTGAAGGATGTGTTTATCAAGCGTACGAAAATGATCAACGCCATCCGTCAGTTCTACACGGAAATGGGATGTTTGGAGGTGGAGACTCCGGTGTTGCAGGCTATACCGGGAGGGGCTTCGGCGCGTCCGTTTATCACGCATCATAATGCGCTGGATATTCCGTTCTATTTGCGTATCGCGAACGAGTTGTACCTGAAACGTTTGATCGTGGGCGGTTTTAACGGGGTGTTCGAGTTTTCCCGTAATTTCCGTAACGAGGGTATGGACCGGACGCATAACCCGGAATTTACTTGTATGGAGGTGTACGTGCCGTACAAGGATTATTTGTGGATGATGGATAGCACAGAGAGAATGATCGAGGCAGCGGCAATGGCCGTGAACGGGACAACTAAAGCTCCTTTCGGGGAGAACGAGGTGGATTTCAAGCGTCCGTTCAAGCGCGTGAAGATGTCCGAGGCGATTAAAGAATATACCGGGTTTGACATCACAGGTAAGAGTGAGGATGAGATCCGGGCATTCTGTTTGTCTATCGGCTTGAACGTGGACGAGACGATGGGTAAGGGTAAGTTGATTGACGAGATCTTCGGAGAGAAATGTGAAAGTCATTATATACAGCCGACTTTTATTTACGACTATCCGGTGGAGATGTCTCCGCTAACTAAGATGCATCGTTCAGATCCCGGATTAACGGAGCGTTTCGAGTTGTTCGTGAATGGTAAGGAGGTGGCTAACGCTTACTCCGAACTAAATGACCCGATTGATCAGTTGAATCGTTTCAAAGATCAGTTGGCACTTCAGGAAAGAGGGGATGATGAAGCCATGTTTATTGATTACGACTTTGTGCGTGCCTTGGAATACGGTATGCCCCCGACCTCGGGAATGGGTATCGGAATCGATCGGCTTTGTATGATCCTGACTAATAGCCCGTCTATACAGGATGTACTGTTGTTCCCGCAAATGAAACCGGAGAAAGTGGCTACCGTGGATACAGACGAGAAATTTATTGAGCTGGGAATCCCGGCTGATTGGGTTGCCGTGGTTCGTAAAGCCGGTTACCAGACCGTGGAAGCCTTGAAGGCGGTAGAGAATCCGAACAAGTTGCATCAGGAATTGAGCGGTTTAAATAAAAAAATGAAATTGGGCTTGAAGACCTTATCTCCGGACGAGGTAAAAAGCTGGATAAAATAGGTTCTAAGGCTTGTAAAGTTTATAAGGTCTATAAAGTTATTTTTTGGGCCTTATAAACTTTATAACTTTATGAACTTTATAAACTTATTGGTATCATGGAAATAGTTGAGAAACCAAGGATTGGAGTCGTAGGTGGGGGTAGTTGGGCTACCGCTATCGCTAAAATGCTGACAGAAAATAACGGGCATATTAATTGGTTCATGAGAAACATTGAATCGATAAAGGCCTTTAAAGTATTAAAACACAATCCGCGGTATTTGTGTGGTGTCGATTTTGATATAGACAAAATCTCGTTCTCGGATGATTTGGATTGGGTGATCATGAATTCCGATGTGATCGTGTTCGCCATCCCGAGTGCTTTCCTGCAAAACGTGGTAACTCCAAGGTTGCAAGTGTCGTTGAAAGATAAGATTATCGTTTCGGCTATCAAGGGAATGATTCCGGATGAGAATCTACTTATCGGGGAGTTCTTCCACCAGAAATATGAGGTACCTCTAGGACAGATTGTAATTATTTCCGGACCTTGCCATGCGGAGGAAATAGCTTTGGAACGTTTGTCTTATCTGACATTCTCCAGTGAGAACCTGCGGGTAGCACGGACTGTGGCTCAATTATTCGAGTGTTTCTACGTGAAAACCACGATTTCCGATGATATATACGGGGCCGAGTATGCCGCGGTGCTGAAAAACGTTTTTGCTATTGCGTCGGGAATCTGTCACGGATTGCGATATGGCGATAATTTTCAGGCCGTGTTGGTTGCTAATGCCATTCAGGAAATGGAACGCTTTGTGAATGCCGTGCATCCGATTCAACGAGATATTAAATTTTCTGCATACTTGGGTGATTTGTTAGTAACAGCCTATTCCCAGTTCAGCCGGAACCGGACATTCGGTACGATGATCGGGAAAGGATATTCTGTGAAGTCCGCGCAAATGGAGATGTTGATGGTTGCCGAGGGGTACTTTGGCGTGAAAGGAATTCATGAAATCAATCAGCAGTATAAAGTCCATATGCCCATCACGGAGGCTGTTTATAACATCCTCTACGAGCGAATCAGTCCGACAATGGAAATCAGATTGTTAACCGATGAATTGAGATAAAAATTAAAAGATAAAAGCTAAAAGTTTAATAAGAAAATTCGGAAAGTGTAAATGAGGTTTTATCATTTTCAATTTTCAATTTTCAATTTTCAATTTTCAATTAAAAAGTATGTCAAATTACAGTGCGAGGGTTTGGGAATGTGTGAAAAAGGCCTTACCCGTGGCGATAAAGACGTCAGTATGGTTTTTGAAAATCATGTTGCCGGTATCTTTGTTCGTGACCTTGCTGTCATACTTTAATATTCTGCCTTATATTTCTTCATTCGCATCCCCTTTGTTTACCTTGATCGGTTTGCCGGGAGATGCAGCCTTAGTGTTCGTTACCAGTATATTTACGAATATATATACTGTGATTGCTTTGCTTTCCACGCTTGATTTTTCCGTGCGGGAAAGTTTGATTATGGCGACGATGTGTTTGATTTCCCATAACTTTGTCGTGGAAACTATCGTGTTACAGAAGACCGGTTCGTCTGCGGTGTGGATGGTGATCTTGCGAGTCTTGGGAAGTTTCGTTGCGGCAATTGGTTTGAATTGGTTGCTGCCGGAAATGAACGGGAAGATGATGGCGGAAACGGCGGTTTCTCTCGGTTTCTGGGAGACGATGTTGCATTGGCTGGAAAGTAGTGTGATGCTGGGGCTGAAAATCGTGCTGGTGATTTCGGGGTTGATGATATTGCAACGGTTGTTGGAAGAGTTCGGTATTTTGAAAATATTGTCTGCCATGTTATCCCCGTTAATGCGCTTGTTCGGGCTGAATCCGGATGTGGCTTTCCTGTGGTTGGTGGGGAACACTGTCGGATTGGCTTACGGTTCCGCGATCATGATGGATTATGCCAAGACGGGGAAACTGGGACATCAGGAGGCAGATTTGCTGAATCATCACTTGGCGATTTCTCATTCGCAACTGGAGGATCCGTTGTTGTTTGCCGTGATGGGATTACCTGCGGGATGGTTGATATTTCCCCGTGTCGTGTTAGCCGTGATTGTCGTGTGGATTCGTCGGGGCATTTATTTATTACAGGTGCGTGTACACTCACCGGTAAAAGTTGAAAATATTAGTTTATAAAGATATGAAATACACTATTGAAGAGGTTTTGAACGAAAAGCAAGCAAAAGAATTTTTGCTGCTACCTGTATCCCTTTACAAGAATGACGAAAATTGGGTACGGCCTTTAGATAATGACATCACGAAGGTTTTCGATCCGGCAAAGAATCCGTTTTTCAAGCATGGCGAGTGTACCCGTTGGCTGTTACGGGATGAGAAAGGCCAATGTGTTGGGCGGGTGGCTTCTTTTATTGATAGAAGTTCCTGCCATTTGGATTCCTACTCGGTGGGGGGAATGGGTTTCTTCGAGTGTATTAATGATCAGGAGGCCGCTTTCATGCTGTTCGATCGTTGTCGGGCATGGCTGGAGGAACGGGGAATGGAGTCCATGGAGGGGCCGGTGAATTTCGGGGAGCGTAACGAGTGGTGGGGATTGTTGGTAGACGGTTTCAAACCGCCTGTATTCCAAATGCCCTACACGCATAAATATTATGTTCCGTTTTTCGAGAACTACGGGTTCCGTGACTATTTCAAACAATATATCTACCGGACTCGCTTGGTGGAGGAAAGTCTTTCCAAGGTAGTGGTCTGGAAGTCGGAACGGTTGTTGAAAAATGAAGATTACCGGATTATTTCCTATCGTGAAATGACTCCCCGGCAGGCGAAAGATTCTTTCCTGACGATTTATAATAAGGCGTGGAACTTGAACGTGCATGGCGTCGGGGGGATGGATAAGGAACAGGTGGAGGTGTTATTCAAGACCCTGAAACCTGTGCTTGATCCTGATTTATTGTATTTTGCTTACTATAAAGGGGAACCTATCGGTTTCTTTATCATGATTCCGGAATTGAACTATATCGTGAAACACGTGAATGGTAAGATTAGCGGGTTGGGTATTTTGAAATTCCTGTATTATCGTCATATCAAGCGGGGGCGTGTGGCCTTGGGATTGATCTTTGGAGTTGCATCCGAATTCCAGGGGCGTGGGGTGGAGGCTGCTATGATTTATGCTTTCTGTAAGAATATCATTTTGTCGAAGAAGACATATGATTGGTTGGATATGAGTTGGGTGGGAGATTTCAACCCACAGATGATGCACTTGATGGATTATATCGGAGCAAAACAATCTCAGACTTATATTACTTATCGTAAGTTGTTTCGGGATGATATTGAATTTTGCCGTTCTATCGATAAAAAGGTAAAAGACCCGGAGAGTGCTGAGTGATAAAATAGCGAGTTACTTAACTTGAAATCTAAAATTTAAAATCTAAAATAAGTATGTCTTGGTTAAGTGAGCTGTTTTTTGGACAGGGGGTTGCTCATTCGGTGTTAATGTTCGCAATCGTTATCGCTTTGGGGATCGTGCTTGGGAAAGTGAAAATTTGGGGAGTTTCGTTAGGAATAACCTGGATTCTTTTTGTTGGGATTATTTGCAGTCATTTCGGGATGCGGGTAGATGGGCATACGTTGCATTTCATGAAAGAATTCGGCTTGATCCTGTTCGTGTATTCCGTGGGATTACAGGTTGGTCCCGGTTTTTTCTCCTCTTTTAGGAAGGGAGGCTTAACTTTGAACATGCTGGCCACGGGAATCGTGTTGTTGGGGGTGGTTACCACGTATGTTATCCATGTCGTTACCGGGTTACCGATTACAACGATGGTCGGTATTCTTTCCGGGGCCGTGACTAATACGCCGGGATTGGGTGCCGCTCAACAAGCCTATTCGGATATGACGGGAGTGAATGATCCCACGATTGCTTTGGGGTATGCGGTGGCTTATCCGTTGGGCGTGATCGGGATTATCGGGTCGATCTTGTTGATGCGGGTGATCTTCCGGGTGAAGTTCGAAAAGGAGAACGAGGATTTGGAACGGCAGGACGGGGATCGGGCCAACGGGGCTCAACAGTTTTCCGTGCGGGTAACGAATCCGGCTTTGTTTGGTAAGGATTTGATGGAAATTACCCGTTTGATAAACCGAAAGTTCGTGTTTTCGCGGGTTTGCCACGAGGATGACCGGATTGAAATAGGTTCTTCCGAGACTTGCTTGCGCGAGGGGGATAAATTACTTGTCGTGGCTGCCTTACAAGATATTGATGCGATCACTGCTTTTCTCGGGGAACGGGTTGAAGTTGCTTGGGAACAGTTGGATAAGCAACTGGTGTCTCGTCGAATCGTGATCACCAAAGGAGAGGTGAACGGGAAAATGTTAGGAGAGATGCGGTTGCGGAATTGTTTCGGGGTTAACGTGACCCGGGTGAATCGAGCCGGGGTGGATTTGGTGGCTAAACCGAATTTGCAGTTACAGATCGGGGATCGCTTGACGATTGTCGGTCCGGAAGCTGCCGTTACGAATGTGGCAAAGGTGTTGGGTAACTCTTTACGTCGTTTGCGTGAACCGAATCTGGTATCCATATTTTTGGGTATATTCTTAGGAATTTTGCTGGGGAGTATTCCATTTACTTTCCCCGGTATTCCTCAGCCGGTAAAGCTGGGATTAGCGGGAGGTCCGTTGATTATTTCTATCTTGATCAGTCGTTTCGGTCCTCAATACGGTTTGGTGACTTACACGACTATGAGTGCCAATCTGATGTTGCGGGAAGTGGGGATTGCCTTGTTCCTTGCGAGTGTCGGGTTGGGTGCAGGCGATGGGTTTGTGGAGACCATTATTGATGGAGGTGGTTATGCCTGGATTGGTTACGGTTTTATTATTACCGTGGTTCCTTTAATTATTATCGGGATAATTGCCCGCACCATATATAAAGTGAATTATTTCACGTTGATGGGGTTAATGGCCGGAAGTATGACCGACCCGCCAGCATTGGCTTACTCCAATGGAATCGTGGGAAACGATGCTCCTGCCGTGAGTTACGCCACGGTGTACCCGCTCACGATGTTCTTGAGGGTACTGACGGCACAGATGTTGGTTTTATTTTTTGTTTAGCGGTGATGCTCGTGTAAGATTTATTTCAAATGAGCCCGAATTCGGCTTAATGACTGAGGCGTGATGTTTAGGTATGAGGCGATTTCTTTTAACGAAACTCGTTGTAAGAGTTGCGGGAATTCTTTTATTAGCATTTGATACTGGTGGCCTTTATCGGCCCAGTAGTACTCGATAAAATAATGTTCGTACTCCTGCATGGTCTTTTCCATCAGTTTGCGTCCCCAGTTTGCCAATTCCAGGGAATGAAGGAAGAGGTATTCCAAGTGAGAACGGGAGATTTTCACGAGCGTGGAAGATTCGAGGGTTTCTAGCGTGAATTTAGCTATCGGTGTTTGTGACAGGTCTGGCATGGTGGCGGCCATATCTCCCTCGAATGCAAACAATAGGGTAAACTCCTTACCTTCCCGTTCGATAAATCCACGGACAGAACCTTTTTCCACGAAATAAATATAATCATTGCGTTGCCCTTCCTGCACGATGGGTTCTTTTTTGTTGAAAGAGATGGTTATTGCATCTTTAAGGAGAAGGAGGATACTATCCGAGGATAGTTTGTATTGTTGTTGGAGTATATCTGAAAATGTCATGTCATGATGTTTTGAAAGGTTATAGGACGATCCCGCCACCGATTACCCGGTCTTCCCGATAAAAGACAGCCGGTTGTCCGGGGGCAATAGCCCATGCGGGAGAGGAGAGTTGTACGTGTAATGTCCGGTCGGGTTGGAAAGATAGTTGTACGAATCCTTCCGGGTTCAGCCCGATACCTCGTACTTTAACTTCTATGTCTTGTGAATGAATTTCTTCGGGATTAATAAAATGAACTTGCCCGAGAGTAAAGGTCCTTCGGTGTAGGCTTGCCTTATCTCCCACGACGATTTGGTTCGTGGATGGGGATAGGCGTGAAACATATTGTGGGAATTGTTCCTTGGGTGGGATTCCTCTCTTTTGTCCCACGGTGTAATTCACGATTCCGGTATGTTCTCCCACGTGATTTCCGAATTCATCCACGATCCGGCCGGGTGTGAAACAAGAGTCTGTCCCCGGCTGGCGGGCGATGAAATCCCGGTAGTCTCCTTTCTCAAGAAAACAGATACTCATGCTTTCCTGTTTTTCAGCCAAGTGGATAAACCCGTGTTCTTTGGCCATTTCCTTTACCTGTGTTTTCGTGTAATCTCCTAATGGGGGGATGGCCCGGCATAGAATTTCTTCCGGTACGCCCCATAAGAAGTACGATTGGTCTTTATTCGGGTCAACTCCTTTATGGACGTAATAATGGTTCGCGAAAGGGAGAATCCGAATGTAGTGTCCCGTGGCGACATGGTGTACTTTTAGTTCGTTTGCCAAGTCTCGAAGTAGATTCCATTTGACAAAGCTGTTACACGTGGCGCACGGGTTGGGGGTAATTCCCGAAAGGTAACCTTGGATGAAGGGTTGGACCACCTGTTCTTGGAAAAGTTGTCTACCATTTAACCGGTAGAGTTTGATGCCCGTTTGTTTACACAATTCCTCGACTTCCGGTTCTTGCGAGGAGCCGACCCGTGATTCCCATAATTGCAGGTGGACACCAATAACTTCAAAACCCTGTTGTTGTAACAGAAGTGCCGTAACGAAACTATCCACGCCTCCGCTGAGACCAACTACAGCTTTTTCCATGTTCCTTTTTATTGAAGTCGGGGGACAAAAATACGGTTTAATTTTAGAATTGTCATGAGGTTTTGTATTTTGTTGGATGAATTTGTTGCTTGAACTCCTGATACTTGTGGGATAGCAAGTATTTTTTAGGCAATATTTTTTACGTGTACTTCCGGATGGGACTTGTTTTTCTCGTTTAAATTACCTTAATTTGCAGCACGAAATACGGGAGTGGCTCAGTTGGTAGAGCATCGGTCTCCAAAACCGAGGGTCGGGAGTTCGAACCTCTCCTCCCGTGCTGAAAGAGGTTGTTACGGCAACCTCTTTTTTCGTGTGTTATGCCATTGGGATAATGTCTGTCGCTTGTTGATCATGACTTTTATCGTAGTTGCAAGCCTGTCTCGCCTGTATCTTGGCAGGAAGTTCAGGTTTGATTGACTATAACTTGTCGGCTGAGGATCGATGACTTATCGGTAACTTATCGATGACTTATCGTTAAGTTAGTAGTGAAGGTACGGCGGGAGACGGGAGAGAATGTACTGGAATATAGTGAAATAAGTGATGGAACATGATGGGAAACTGCGAACTTTACTTGTATTGTATTGAACATTAATTAAGAATCGTGTTAATGAATGTTGCGAATCGTGTCTATGCGCAACTCGATTTTGCCGTTTCCCCGGATATGTATACTTTTGTCATCACTAAAAAATAGAGGAACTATGACGAAGTTGGTAATTTTTGATCTGGATGGAACATTGTTGAATTCTTTACAGGATTTGGCGACGAGTACGAATTATGCTTTACGGCGACATGGGTATCCGACACATGAATTGCCTGCTTTTCGTTATTTCGTGGGAAACGGAATTGACAAGTTGCTTGAACGGGCATTGCCGGAGGCAGAACGCTCGCACGAGAATATGTTGAAGATCCGGAAAGATTTCATGGCTTATTATGCCGAGCATAAAGCTGACTTTACGGCTCCTTATGATGGGATTTGTGAGTTACTGAAGACGCTGAAACGTCGTCATTTATTGTTAGCCGTGGCTTCTAATAAATATCATGCGGCTACAAAAGAGTTAATTCCGGAATATTTCGGTGAGGGACTTTTTGATTTTGTTTATGGACAACGGGAGGGGATTCCCGTGAAACCTGATCCCACGATTGTCTTCGATATTATGAAAGAGGCAGGAGTCACGAAAGAGGAGGTCCTTTACGTGGGAGATTCCGGCGTGGATATGCAAACGGCAGTAAATAGCGGTGTAACTTCGATCGGGGTGACATGGGGATTCCGTGATCGGGAAGAATTATTGGCAAACGGGGCTCAATACATTGCCGACGAACCTTGCGAGATTATGAGGTGGGTTCGTTAGTGAATGGAGTAGAGGTGAAATATTTATAAAGAAGTGGAGCTTTTTAAAAATAAACTCCACTTCTTTGTTCGTTTAATATTTAAACGAACTTCCGCCCAGGAATTCTCGGAGAATGGAAGTCGGTGGTATTTCACGGGTAGGTACGGCTTGGACGTACGAGAAGAACTTCAACAGGCGTTTCGCCTTGGAGTGTTCCGGGTATTTTACCAGCACTTCTTCCAATAATGGAACGGCTTGTTGCTTCAAGGCTCCCAGTTCGTACACGAGTGCCGAGTTAAACATGACATCGGCCTCTTCCTGATAGGGGGTGATGTGTTTCTGTTCACCGGAAAGTACGCTTTCCCATCTTTTTAAGGTGTCGAGAGCCGAATATCCCCGGTATTTGTGATCCCGAACCATACGGCGGATCAAACGGTTATCCGATGGGTTGATAATGTTGTGATTATCGATAGAGATCACCGTAAGAGCCGAAATAAATATTTTGAATAGGCTTTCATGAGGCAGATATTCGGTTAATTTGGGGTTCAGCCCGTGAATACCTTCCACGATAACCACGTTATTACTGCTCATCTTTAATTTCTCTCCGTCGTAGAAACGTTGACCTGTTTCGAACGAGAATTTGGGTATTTCCACTTCTTCACCTCTCAATAAACTCATGATGTTATCGTTGAAGGTGTTGATGTCCAAGGCGTCGATCGTCTCGAAATCGTATTCTCCTTTTTCATCCCGGGGAGTATCTTCCCGGTTCACGAAATAATTATCCAGAGATAAATTGACGGGTTTGATGCCGTTCACTAATAGCTGGATGGCTAATCGCTTTCCGAACGTGGTCTTGCCCGAAGAGGAAGGACCGGCAATAAGCACAACTTTTACCTTTTTCTGTTTCTTGATTTGGTCAGCGATCTGGGAAATCTTTTTCTCGTGCAGGGCCTCGCTTACCTTAATCATATCCCCGGCGTGTTTATGTTCGATGGCTTGGTTTAAATGCCCAATTTGCATAACCTCGGAGATCTTTCCCCAGCGTTTGAACTCGCTGAACGTGCTGAACAGCTTTTCTTGGGGTACGAACGGGACTATTTGTGTCGGGTTCGTGCGTTTGGGTGGCATTAATAACATTCCATCCTTGTAATCCATCAGGTCGAATACTTTCAAGCATCCGGTGGAAGGAGCCAGCGTCCCGTAGAAATAGTCACAGGTGCCGTCAATGGAATAAACGGAGGTAAACATCTTTCCTCGTGTGGAAAGTAATAACTCTTTATCCTTTAGACCCTGTCTGTTAAAAAGTTTGATTGCTTCTTCCGTGGGAGTTTCCGTACGCATGATCTCGTAATCGTGGTCGATGATGCGTTGCATTTCTTTTTTTATCTCGGTGATCCTGTCCCCGGTGAGAACGAATTCCTTGTTTGCCAGACGGCAGAATATTCCGTTAGAAAGGTGATATTCCACGACAAGCGTTTTTTTCGGGTAGAGATTATGTATCGCCTTGTAAAGTACGAAAATAAGAGAGCGTAAGTACACGCTATATCCATCCAACGTGGTGACATCGACGAAATTCACGTATTTGGGGTTATATATCTCGTAATGCAGGTCCTGCACCTCGTTATTAACTAATGCCCCCAGAATGTTCTGATGATTCATAGGGAACACGATTTTCTTGAATTCTTTTAAACTAGATCCCGTGGGTATCTGGTATTCTTGTCCATTGTTTTCACAAAAGACGGTTATTTTATTCTTTTCCATGTTGGGAGTTTTTTTACATCCAATATAGGCAGGGTGGTACAAATAGCGTGCCGAATATTTTTACTTGTATGCCTGCTTGTTTTCGGGAATGGCAATATAATACGTTTTATGTTTCCCGACTTTTAACGAGGTCTGCCGTAACCAGGGATTAAAGCGTTTCAACGTTTTATAGGATATTCCGTGTTCTTGTGCGAAATCCGCCAGATCCTTTATATTTTTGGTTACTTTGACCTGCGTGGTCGGCTCCACGGGATACAAGTGATCCACGTAAAAATCGTACAGGTGAGGTTCTTCCATGATTTGCTTTAAAGCCAACATGCGGTACACGTATCTCCCGGTTTCCTCACCTAGCAGGAGGTCGTAAAAGTTTTTTTCTTTTTGTCGGTCCATTTGTCTGGAGAGCATATTCATACCTCCGTTATAAGAGGCGGCGGCCAGTGTCCAGGAACCGAATTTTTGGTAGGCTTTTTTCAAATAGGTACAAGCGGCCCGGGTAGCCTTTTCCACGTGATAGCGTTCGTCCACGTCATTCGTCACCTCTAACCCTAGTTCTTTAGCCGTCGCACTCATGAGCTGCCATATTCCTGCGGCTCCGGCGTAAGATACGGCCAGTGGGTTCAAACTACTCTCGATGACGGCTAAGTACTTGAAATCATTCGGAACTCCTTCCGCTTTTAGGATGGGTTCGATGATATGAAAATAGCGGGGGGCGTTTTTTAAAACTTGGATCGTGTGTGAATGTAAGTAGGTGTTCACGATTAACTCTTTTTTGAATGCCTCTGCCACGTCGATTCTTTCCAGTGGGACCTCTTCCCCAGCCAGGCTGAATGTTGTCGGGAAGTCCACGTCTGATGATTTCATGAGGTGGAATGGTGGTTCCTCGTTCTCTTCATGTTCCTTCTGATCATGATAAACGTAATATCCGATCGCCGCACTATTTAATAAGACAAGAATTGTCAGAAATGCAAGTAAAATGTTCCTTTTCACAACCAATGATTTTATGTTCTTCGAAAATACATCTTTTTCTTGATTTTTACGGTAAAATGGAGAAAAAAGTGTGTGTAGAATCGCTAAGAATTGTACTTTTTAGGCGGGAGGGGGATGGTTGTGGGAGGGGAACTTGGGGGTATATGGTTGAGGATGAGAGGTGCTATGTTAAAATAAAGAGGCTGTGTCAAAAGGTATTTTATCCTCCAAAACTCCTCCGTCACTTCGTGCCACCTCCTCTATAAACAGAGGAGGAGCTGGTGACTCTTCCCGAAGACAGGGAGTATTTCAACTCTCCCTCTGTTTATAGAGGGAGTACGGCGAAGCCGGGAGGGAGTTTGAAAAATGACTTTTGACACATCCTCTTTTATTTTACCATTCAACAGCATCGCGGTTGATCGGCATGGTCATGCATCTTGCACCACCACCTCCGCGGGGAAGTTCTGATCCCTCGATGGTGATCATGTATTTTTCGTATTTGCTCAGATCGACTTTGTTGCTGATCACGTCGTTAGCACGAATAATCTCGAAACCGGCATTGTTCATGGCTTCAACGGTATAATTGTTGCGTGCGTAGCCTAACACTTTACCCGGGGCCACGCAGAAGAAGTTTGCACCACTATGCCATTGTTCTCTCTCCATGTTCCAAGTTTCGTCTTCTCCACCGCAATACACGGGTTCCAAGTCCATACCCAGTTTTTTCAGGGCGTGTAACAATGTCTTTTCCCGGCGGATGCTGATTAGTTTCCCGTGTTGAATCTTGATGTGAACCGTCTGGTAATTGCCCGGACTCATGATCAAGGGTTCGTAAACCATACATTTGTCCTTATCCAGGAAAGTGAACACCATATCCAGGTGAATGAAGGATTCCGGGGAATGGGGTAGTTCCTGTACAAGAATATGTTGTACCTTGTCTTCGTTTCGGTTGATAAAGTTATACATCAAGGCGTCGATAGCGCGGGTTGACGTGCGCATACCGTTACCGATAACCAATATATCATCCCGTGCAATCTGTACATCACCGCCTTCGATGGTTAATTTACGAAGGGGATCAGATTCCGTGTTCAAACTTAACGTTTTGGTGTTAAATCCGGGCGTGAAGTCAAAAATAGATTGCATGATGATTGCCTCACGATCACGAACAGCGTTAGCCATCCTACCAATAAGTACTTCGTTGTACATACTCATGGAGGCGTCGCGGGTGAAGAAGAAATTATGTAACGGGCGCAAGTCGTACCAATCTTTATTCAAGAATTTGGTCAACGTGTCGCGTTTCATTTCAACCCCTTCGATCAGCAAACGGGCCAAATTTTCTGCATCTTCATCCAACAATTGATCTTTAATTGATCCTTTGGGAGTTACTTCGGCAATAAAAGGCTCTATCTTTTCGATGCGGTTCAACACTTCCAGTTTGATGGCATCGTCTTTTAAAATGTTTGTCAGGAGGTCTTTGACCTGGTAGGTTTTCGTGATTTTACCTAAAACCTCACTGAGTTGCTTGTATTCTTTTCGTGCGATTGATAAATTTAGAATATCGCTATAGAGCGCCCTCTCAGCGTTCTCGGGAGTCATGTTTTCTACCTCCTCGCCTGGTGTATGGAGTATTACTCCATTCAGTTTTCCGATTTCGGATTGAACATTTACCTCTACAATCTTAGACATATATGTGTTTTTTTGATTACATGGCAAAATTACGATATAAAGGTTGATAAACCTTATAAATCACCACTATAATTATGCAAAAGGTGAAAATAAATATGCACTATTTAAAAGGAGAAAGGGATACATGACGTACCCCTTTCAATATCTCGAAGAGTTGTCCGGCCTCTCCGAGCTGGTTGCATCTTAAATATTTTGAGTATACAATTCGAGTTTTTCCATCACTTTCAGAATTGTCTATATACATCCATTTCAATCGTGGAATATTTCACCTAAATATTCTTTGCAAAATTATAATTTAAAATTGATAATAACAAATAAACGTCAACATAATTATCGGTTGGTAGGGACTATTGGTGTAATGCTTTGTTTTGTGTTTGTAATACAAGAAACCACCCCAAGATAACCTGGGATGGCTTTTGATAACCCAAACGGAATTTTGCAAATGATGGGTTATTTTTTATGTGTGAACTTTAGAATCTAAATCCAATTTTCAACATCGGGTTAGATAGAAAATCAAATCCGTGAGTGTCTGATGATAGGAGTTTCAACCCGACTTGTGGTCGGATGTTATATACCGTGTAGTCATAGGCAATCGGTCGAATTTCGATAGAAATAAAAAGTGCTTTGGAGACGAAATAATCGAATCCGGTGACACCGGCAACCCGGTACCCGAAAGCTTCTCCAATAGATTTTCCTAGATAGGATTCGTCATCCGCTTTTGCTTCTTGTTTCCCGTAAGAGAATCCAAATTCACCTCCATAACGGAAAAATAGTTTGTCATATTTGGTTTTCACGAATCTTTCCGCTCCGAGGACGATAGAATATTTTATTTTATCTTTTGATGTTACGAAATTGTAATCTGGAATGTCTCCGGTTTCGAATTTTCCATCCGTGCTGTTACCGGGTAAAGCTTGGTACTCGGGATTATGCTTGAATGAAAATCCTCCCATTGCTTTCAGCGCCCATTTTTTCGCAAACATCCATCTGAATTCGAAATTCAGTGACAACTGTTTATCGAACCAGCTGGTTTGTGGGGCGGAGATATTGTAGGTGCTCAAATCCGGGGCCGGGGCTTCCATGCCGACAAACGAGCCTACACCTAAATTTAAAGAGACGGATTTGTCCCCTTTCTTTGGTGTAAAATCATCTTTTGTTTGTGCGTTGGCAAGCAGTACCGATCCTGTCATGATGATAGCAATTGTCAATACTCTTTTTAGCATATATACAAATTTAGTGAATGTCAGTGGGGATTTCCCCACTGGCATTGGGTTTTACTTATTCGGCAAGTGCTGCTTCTGCGGCATCAATAGCTGCTTGTAAACGGTCAACACGTGCTTGTAGTTCAGGTTGGATTTCTTTGAGTTTTGAAATCTCGTTGTTGAGAACATTAATTTCTGCCTGGTATTCTTCATTTTGTATTCTGATGTAAGCTTCTAATTCTTCGTTCTTTTCTTCGTCACTTGCAAGAGCATTGAATTCTTTGATGGATTGCTCTGCTTTAGCGATGGCTTCTTCTGCTGTTTTTATCTCTTTTTTGTAGGTCTCTATTTGCTCATTGATGCCTTCGATGTCTGAAGAAGTTAGAATTTCCAACAGGTGATTAATACGCTCTATTTGAGAGCTTAATTCATTAGCTTCTCTTATTAATGTGGTGTATGCTGAATTCTCTAAAGCCGCTTCTGCTTCTTCTTTTTTCTGTTCAGCCGCCTCAATGTTGGCTACCGCTTCATCCCAATCTGCTTTGGCTTGATTCATCTCTGCCAGTAACGTTTCGGTTGTTTTGGCTGCATTGTCAACGATCGTGTTGAATTCATCGGCTAGTAACGTTGCGATTTCTAATTCATCAATTGCTTTTTGTACCTTAACAACAAGTTCACCTTGATTGATTTCCGAAACAGCAGCAACAGCATCATTGTATGCTTTTTGTGTGATTGTGACATTTTCTTTTGCCTTTTCGTATGCTGTTTCATTTTCTTCAAGAGCTTTGGTGGCATCAGCGATATCTTTTTTAGCTGTTGCTAATGCGGCATCGTTTGCTGTTACGGCATCGCTTGCTTTAGTCAGTTCAGCTAAAGCTTTTGCTTCATTTGTCTTGGCAACACCCAATAAAGCTTCTAGCTCGGCTTTCTTCTCAGGAGTAAGATCCGGATCTTTCAGCTCGTTGGTATATTTTACCACCACGCCTTTTTTCGCATCGTAATCTGTTTGGGCAGCAGTCTTTTTATTATTTAATTCGCTTACTTTACTTTCGTAAGTAGCTTTGTCTTTTGTCGCTTTTTCAAGTTTCGTTTTTTGTTCGTTGATTATTTCTTCAAGTGGTGTCAAAGCAGCTTTTGCAGCTTTTGCAGCTTTCTCTAATTTTCCTAAATTTGCTTTTGTTTCAGCTAGTTCTTTTTCAGCTTCTTCTTTTGCTGTCGTTTTCATTTCAATAGTGGTTGCTTGTTTCTCTTTCTCGGCAGTAATCTTGGTTGTGATATTTTGTTCAAATTCAGGATATCCTGGGAAAGAGAATGTTCTTTTAGTTCCTTTGCTTGTTATAACTGTTATTTCGAACGGAGAGACCAATTTTTTCGTGGGATTGCTGTTGTAATCCTCTTTTGCTTTTTCGTAAGCCTTTTCTTTGGTACTAGCCTCTTGCTTGGCCGTTTCCACTGCTTGTTCTGCATCACAAATAGCTTTCAATAATTTTTTTGCTTCGTCAGCAGTATTGATCATTTCTGCCGTTTTGGAATCAAGCTCTTTGGTAAGTTCTTCAAGCTTTGTATTAAGTTCATTGATTTTTTTTTCAATAGCGGCGTCTGTCAGCGTTTTTGAGGCTTCAAGCTCAGCAATAGCTTCTTTTGCAGTGGTTACTTTTTCTTGATTTTCTTTTATTATTTCTTGGAAACTAGCGAGGTGCACCTCGAAATTATCAGAAATGAGATTCTTGTACCGATTTACTCTGTCTTCGTTATTGGCGATTTCGTTTTGATTATTACGAAGTTTCCGCAGGGCTTTGACATAGTCTGCATACATTTGCTCTAGTTCCGGGTTGAGTTTACCGGCAATAATGGCGGCATTTAATTTGTTCAAAAAATCTTGTTGCTTGTATGCTTCCTCGGCTTTACGAGTTTCGTATTCAAGTTCATAAATTTTTTGTTGATATTCATTTGCTATTTCTGCTGCTTTTGCTTCATTCCGAATCTTTTCAGCTTCTGCAAGTAGTTTTTCAGCTTCAGCTTCCGTTTTGGCTGCATTGGCTTCTGCGATCAAACGTTCAATTTCAAGGCGAGCTGTTTCATTTTTAGCTTCATTCTCTACTTTCAATTTTTCGATTTCTGCCAGTAATTTTTGAGCCTCTCCTTGTGCTTGCAGCATTTCGGCTTGTGCCTTCAGCCATTCCGTTTTTGCGGTACGGATTTGTTCAACTGTAGCAGATTCTTTGTCATCCACGCAGGATGACAATAAGGCGACAGTTATCAACACAAATAATAAACTTATTTTTCTCATAACACCTTGTTTTTTAATTAAACATTTAATAATTCAATAATTTATTTAATACATTTACAAACGCCTCGTTGTATTTTGTTGACAAAAGTATGGTATAAAATTTACATGTGCAAATAATATTCAACATTTTTGTAGTTATATATTACCTTTATTAAAACTTTTCTCATGATAATTCTCGTAATTTTGAACTATGAAATTGGATATAGGAGAGATTATAAGGCAAGAGTTCGAGAAAAGTGGTTTGAGTGCCAGCCAGTTCGCTCGTATGATTAACAAAGAAAGGACGTTGGTATATCATCTTTTCAAGCGTCAATCTATTGATACAGATTTGTTGTATCAGATTTGCATGGTGTTGAATGTGGACTTGTTTAGTCTGTTCTCGGAGAAGTTGAGACAAGAAAATAATATTATTGGGGCATGTCATTCCCAAAAAGCAGAGAGTGTATCGTCCAAACGAAAGATTATGCTGGAGATAGAATTGGATGATGAAGAGTATCAAAAAATGATCCAAAAAGCATTGAACATATAGCCCTTCAATTATTCTTAATTCCGGAATTCGATACAAACAATTGTTTCCACGCTCATAGGTAGTCGGGGAAATAGTGATTTGTCCCAGTAAAGTGGGCATTCAAATGAAATTTCTATCTGATGGGGTTATTATCCTGTTTTCAAATTGTTATGATAGACTTATTCGGATGTTAATAATTACTATTGTAATTTAATATATTGTTATTTTGATAGGAGCGGAATAGGGGAGGAATGGGAGCGGAATGGGAGCGGCTCGCAATATGATAACAAGATAATCCTGTTTTGGTAACGTTATTTTACATTATTTTGCATTGAATTTTTGTAGAACACCCCTAAATCCGTGAGTGTTGAAACACGAATTTAGGGTATTCTTGAATAATTCTCGTTTTGTTGGTTGCCCTCGCTTTTGCGAATATCAAGGATGCGGATTTATCCGGAATATAACCGCGTGTGGTTTATATATCCAGTTTCACCACGGTAATTCCCGAGCCTCCCATTTGTACGTGTTCATCCCCGCAGGAACCCACGACCGGATTGGTCTTTAAAAAATCCCGTATGATTTGTCGGAGGGCTCCTGTACCTGTTCCATGCAAGATGCGTAGGTCTTTCATGTTTAGCATAACGGCATTGTCAATGAATTCCGATACTTTCATGAGCGCCTCGTCTCCCCGTAGTCCTCGTACGTCGATCTCCGGTTTGAAATCCATACGTTTCTGGCTGATGTTTTCCAGGTAATTGGAAGAGGGGCGTGGCGTCCTGTTTTGCGTGATTTTCTTGGCTGCACTGTTCGATATTTTCGAGAGGCGTTCCACTTTCACGGTGGTCATGAGACCGCCGAGAGCGATAACCGCGTTTTTCTCGTTAATTTCGATAATTTCACCCACGGCTTTATTATCCAGTTGCACGAGATCTCCTTTGCTGAAAATTGGCGCCTGTTGCTGTTGATCGGTCTCTTCAGACGTGGAGGTTTGGGAGCGTTTCCCTTTTTCCTTTTGTTTCTTTTCCCGGTTTTTCAATTTCTCGATTTTTCTCTTCAGTCGTTCTTCCTCTTCTTCTTCGCTGAACAGTAACCGTCGTTTTTCTTCCTCGAATGTTTGGCGAGCCAGTCGGGTTTGCTCCTTTTCGGCTTGACTTTCTTTGATTTGCCGGATGGTATTTTCTATCGTTTTGTTCGCCCCGGAGATGAGTTCTTTGGCTTTCTCTTGGGCTTCTTGGATAATTGTTTTCCTGAGTTTGGAGGCATCGTCCAGTTCTTTTTTATAACGTTCTAGCACTTCTTCCAAGCGTTTTTCATTTTCATGGATGCGTTTCCGTTTTTCTTCCCAGTAACGTTTATCCCGTAGGATTTCTTTCAAGTGCTTGTCGAAATTTACCCGGTCTTCACCGATCTTGCTGGCGGCATCGTCCAAAATCTCTTTGGGTAACCCGATTTTCTTGGCGATTTCAAATGCAAAAGACGAACCCGGTTTTCCGATTTCCAGTTGGAAAAGCGGCAACATCCGATGGCTGTCATAAAGCATGGCCCCGTTTGCAATTCCGGAAGCTGAAGAGGCAAAATGTTTTAAATTGGTGTAGTGTGTCGTGATGACACCTCTCGTTTGGTTATTATTTAAAGCATTTAAAATGGCTTCAGCTATCGCTCCGCCCAGCATGGGTTCGGTTCCCGTACCGAACTCGTCGATCAGGATAAGCGTGTCCTGCGAGGCGTAACGGATGAAATTCTTCATGTTTACCAGATGCGAGCTGTATGTACTCAAATCATTTTCAAGAGACTGTTCGTCTCCCATGTCAATGAGTATTTTGTGGAATATCCCGAATTTACTGGATTCTTCCACGGGTACGGGTACGCCGCATTGGAACATATATTGTAATAAACCGGCTGTTTGCAGGCAGACTGATTTACCACCCGCGTTAGGACCGGAAATCAGGATGATTCGCTGATCTTCATTTATTTCAATATCCAAAGGAATAACCTCTTTCCCGTTTGCTTTCAAGCTTAAGTAGAGTAGGGGATGTTTTGCTCTGTACCATAGCATGGAAGGGGTATCTTCAAAGAGAGGCACAATGGCATTCACCCGGATGGCAAAGAGTGCTTTTGCTCGCACGAAATCCACGAATGCCATGAAATCATAGGCCGGGATCAAGTCATATATATAAGGACGCAAGTCGTCGGCAAATTGCCGGAGAATACGGGTGATTTCCCGTTTCTCTTCCAGTTGCAGTTCCCGGATTTCATTGTTCGTCTCGATGATTTCCGCGGGTTCGATATAAGAGGTTTTCCCGGTGGTGGATTCATCATGCACGATACCATTTAATTTCCGCTTGAAGGCGGCAGGCACGGGAATCACCATTCTACCGTCCCGGATAGCAATGTTGCTGTCCTTGTCGGCCCATCCTTCCTCCTGTGCTTTCTGCAACAGGGATTGCATACGTCGGGAGATTCCGGATTGCTTTTTAGCAATGCTATGACGTATGTTGCCTAAAGCGGGTGAGGCGGTATCCTTAATTGTCCCGAATTTTGAAACGATCGAGTCCAGACGTTGCAGGATATAGGGGAATACCCGTACGTCTCCGGCCCGGGCTACCAGATGAGGGTAAACTTCTTGTTTGGTGTTGAAGAAACGCATGATGGCGTTCAGCGACTCCAGTGAATTTTTTAAGACAACCAGCTCGTTTACTTCCAGAAACAAACCCTCTACTTTTATACGCAGCAAGAAGGGACGGGCATCATGGTAATAGGAGACCGGAAAGTTCTCTTCCTCTTGACAGATCCGCATGAATTCGGAGGTTTCGGCCAAAGAGGTTTCGATCCATCCGGCATTGGTGGAGAACTTGATGTCGCTGACCAGTTCCCGGCCCATGTCACTCAGGCAGTTATTGCTGATAAGTTGTCTTATTTTGTCGAATTTTATTTTAGATTCAAAATTTTCGGGATAAATCATATTGAATTGAAAATTGAAAGTACAAAATTGAAAATTACTTGTTCGAGATCATGAACTTGTGTGTCGTTCCCTGATCTGTTTTGATGAGGACGTAATCATCCGGCTTGATCTTGTCCGCGTGTTTCGGGAGATACCGAATGATGAGATTACCCATCATTTCCTTGCCCAATGTGAGGGGGGTACAGTCCACTTCCAGGTAGTCGGGTTTGAAAATCGACAGGATCGATATGTTCTTTTTGCCCGTGTTGATCAGGTTTATGATCTGGTGTTTCGTCTCAGCCTGTTTTAAGTGGATCGTGTCCGTGGTGAAACGTAAGTTACCCACCACGATGGGGTAGGTTGTCGGGATGTCAACCGATTTCGTGATGACTTCTCCTTCTAAACGCAATACGATGTTCGGGGGAGTGGCGTTCGTGTACACGATAATCTTTTTCGAGAACACGCCGGGGCGGTCTTTCGGGTTGAACGTGACGGTGACCACGCTACTGTCTCCGGGAGGAATGGGTTTCCTGTTCCATTTGGGAGTAGTGCAACCACACGTGGTTTCGATAAATTTTATCAACAGGGGTGCTTTCCCTTTGTTTGTAAATTTAAATTCGTGAGTTACTTTTCCCCCGTTTTCCTGCACGAGTCCCATGTTGAACGTGGTCTTTTCAAACGCGATCTTGGCTCGTTGAGCGAATGATAGCGTGGGGATGAAAAGTAATATTACATATATAAATATCTTCATCTGTATTTCTTTTTGTTTGTGGAAAATTGGAATACAAAAATACAAAAAGGGTTGGAAAAGATTGGTTTATGTCGGAATAAAACGTATCTTTGCGGCGTTAAAATTATTATTAAATATAAAAGACTGTACATCATGTATTTGACATCAGAAAAGAAAGAAGAACTTTTTTCACAGTACGGGAAGTCTAATAAAGATACCGGCTCTGTTGAGTCACAAGTAGCTTTATTTTCCTACCGTATCGCTCATTTAACTGAGCATTTAAAGAAAAACCACAAAGATTTCGCTACTCAAAGATCTTTGATTAAATTGGTTGGAAAACGTAGAGCGTTGCTTGATTACATGAAGAAGAGAGATATCGATAGATATCGTGCTATCGTTAAAGCATTGAATTTACGTAAATAATTACATAAAAACGACCCGGGTCGTCCGGGTCGTTTTACTTTTAATCCTCCCCTCCTCCTCCTTTTATCTAAAAAGAATTCCGTTAAAATGTTTAGTATTTTAACAGTTTTATTATTTCTATGAACATTATTGAAAAAAGCATTACCCTGAAAGATGGTCGGGTAATAACATTGGAAACCGGAAAATTAGCCAAACAAGCGGACGGTGCTGTCATGCTGAAAATGGGCAACACGATGTTGTTGGCTACGGTTTGTTCTGCGCAAGAGGCCGGTCCGGACGTGGACTTCATGCCTTTGTCGGTAGATTATAAAGAAAAATTTTCAGCGGTAGGACGTTTCCCCGGTGGTTTCACCCGTAGAGAGGGAAGAGCTTCCGATTACGAGATTTTGGTATCCCGTCTAATTGACCGGGCTCTGAGACCTTTGTTCCCGGATGATTACCATGCAGAAACTTTCGTGCAGGTAACGTTGTACTCGGCTGATGAAGAGTCTATGCCGGATTGTTTGGCCGGATTGGCTGCCTCTGCAGCTATTGCCGTGAGTGATATTCCTTTCCACGGTCCTATTTCCGAGGTACGTGTAGCTCGTGTGAATGGGGAATTTATGATTAACCCTACCAAGAGCGAGTTGGCAACTGCCGATTTGGATATTATGGTTGCTGCAACCTACGAGAATATCATGATGGTTGAGGGTGAGATGAACGAGGTTTCTGAGAAAGAAATGCTCGACGCTATTAAATTTGCTCATGAAGCTATTAAAGATCATTGTTTGGTTCAAATGGAATTGGCAAAAGCCGTGAATAAAGAAAAACGGGCTTATTGTCATGAAGTGAACGATGAAGAGTTGCGTAAAGACATCTGGGCTAAATGTTACGATAAAGCGTATGCTGTTGCCCGTCAATGTAATGCAGACAAGCATTTACGCGAAAAGTTATTTACCGAAGTGAAAGAAGGATACTTGGAATCACTTCCGGAAGAAGAGAGAGATGCGAAGAAGAATATGGTTGCCCGTTATTATCATGACGTGGAGAAAGAGGCTGTACGGAGAATGATTTTGGATGAGGGGTTACGTCTGGATGGACGTACGACCGAACAGATTCGCCCGATCTGGTGTGAGGCCGGACCTCTTCCGGGACCTCATGGTTCTTCTATCTTTACCCGCGGTGAAACGCAATCATTGTCCACGGTAACTTTAGGAACCAAGCTGGATGAAAAGATTATAGATGAGGCTACTGAACAAGGAAAAGAAAAATTCTTGTTGCACTATAACTTCCCGCCGTTCTCAACGGGAGAGGCAAAAGCCAGTCGCGGTGTGGGTCGTCGTGAAGTAGGACATGGTAATTTGGCTCATCGTGCGTTGAAACGTATGTTGCCGGACAACTATCCTTACACGGTACGTGTTGTTTCTGATATTTTGGAATCTAACGGTTCATCTTCCATGGCAACGGTATGCGCCGGAACTTTGGCATTGATGGATGCCGGTATTCCGATCAAGAAACCGGTAACGGGTATCGCTATGGGATTGATCACCGATAACGAGAAATATGCCGTGTTGTCTGACATCTTGGGTGACGAGGATCACTTGGGAGATATGGACTTCAAGGTAACCGGAACGGTAGACGGTATCACCGCCACCCAGATGGATATTAAAGTAGACGGTCTTCCTTACGAGATTCTGGAGAAAGCTCTGGATCAAGCCCGGAGAGGTCGTTTACACATCATGAATATTATTAAGGAAACCTTACCTGAACCTCGTCCTGACTTGAAACCGCACGCACCGCGTATGGTTACGCTTACGGTGGATAAGGATCAGATCGGAGCGATCATTGGCCCCGGAGGAAAGATTATTCAGGATATTCAGGAGAAATCCGGAGCGGTTATCGTTATTGAAGAAGTGGGTAATCAGGGTATCGTGGATATTGCTGCCACCAATGCAGAATCTATCGAGATTGCCGTTGCCCGCATCAAGGCTATTGCTTGCAAGCCTGAAGTCGGAGAGATTTACGAGGGAGTTGTAAAGACAATCACCGCTTTCGGTGCTTTCGTGGAGTTCTTGCCGGGTAAAGACGGTTTGTTGCACGTGTCCGAGATCGATCACAAACGCGTAGAGAAAGTGGAGGATGTATTGAAAGAGGGAGATCGGGTACGTGTGAAATTGATCGATATTGATCCGAAAACCGGAAAATTCAAACTTTCCCGTAAGGTGTTGTTGCCTAAACCGGAAGGTATGGAGCAAAATGATCGTCAAAATCGCGGTGAACGCCAAGATAGAGGCGAACGTCAAGATCGCGGACCGAGACAAGATCGGGGAGATCGTCCCCATCGCGACAGAGGTCCTAGACCGGAAAGAAAAGAAAATCAAGAATAATATGTAAGTCATTGATTTTGTCATTCTGAATGGAGTGAAGAATTTCCTCGAATATAAGGGGAGATTTTTCACTCCGTTTCTTTTGTCGTCGAAAATTGATTTTATTCCCGTGTCTGTGGAATTTGGAAGAAAACGGGAAGATGCAGGATAAAATAAAAAAAAGATTATCTTTGTTTGAATTTTGTTTATTGGCTATTATATCCGGCTGCATATATGAAAGTGTCAGAAGATATTGATGTTCAGATGTTGAACGAGTTCAAGCAAGGGCGTTTGGAGATGTTGTACAGGCGTCTGTATCCAGCACTATTGTTGTATGCCGTGCGGTATGCGGGAGAACAAAATAGTTTTCTGGCCGAGGATTGCGTGCAGAATGCGGTGTTCAACGCTTGGAAAAGACGACTGCAATTTGAGTCGGTGGAGTCATTGAAATCTTTCCTTTATATTTCTATCAAGAATGAAATTGTTAGCCTTCACCGGAAGGCGAAAGCGAGTGAGCGTTATTTGTCACAACTGGAAGAGGACGTGTTTTTTCAGAATAGCGTGATTGACCAGGAGACTCAATTATTACTATATTATGCTATCCGGAGTTTACCGGAAAGGGAGCGACAAATTTTTGAATTGAGTTTTATTGAAGGGTTGAAAATTACGGATATTGCTGAACAATTGAACGTGTCGGAGAGTACGGTGAAGAAGACGAAGGCCAAAGCGTTGGATATTTTACGGGAAAAGTTGCCGAGAGAGTTATTTTTATTCTTTTTTGTTTTGAAAAGCTGATTTCTATTTTGTCAGTTAAAATTTCTGTATCGTTATCTTTCTGAATATGTATTATTTACGACATATTTTTGTTCGATAGATAATTTTTTCTGAAAATAAATGTGAATTTTTTACCCTTTTTTTAAGTGATTGCGTTCTATGGATGATTCAATTAAGAAACAGGATATAAAGTGTGATATAATGGAAAAATTAGAAGAACAGGTCTTTAAAATTTCACGGTTGATCTTCAAGGAGGTGACGGGGACGATTTCGGATGAAGAGCAACGCTATCTGGAATGGTGGCGGGGAAGGAATCCGGATAACGAGCGGTTGTATCGTGAGTTGAAGGATGGGCAGCGAGTGATGGGTGAGGTGAAACAGTTGGAGGGAGTGGAGGTGATACGTCCATTGGAAGGGATGCACCTGCGTATTCGTGAGGAAGAACGACGATTGAGACAGAGAAGATGGCAGTGGGGAGTGGCTGCCGCGGCTGTTGTGGCCGTGTTCGTGGGGTGTTTTTATTTGTTCCCGGTCGATGATAGACAGGAGTCCATGCCTTTGGCAAAGACGGAACAACCCATTAAAGCCGGGGGTGTACGTGCTGTTTTGAGATTGGAAGATGGACGGGTGGTTGATTTGGAGACTTTGGCAGAAGGAGTGAAAGTGGGAGGTATGGATGCCGTGAAGATTGATGAGCGGCGATTATCGTACGCGGGACAAGGAAAGGTTGAGGGAGAGAAAAGAAAGAAATTAGTGTATAATGAGGTGGAAGTACCGAGGGGAGGAGAGTTCGATTTGATCTTGGCGGACGGGACTACCGTGTGGTTGAATGCAGGGAGTAAGTTGCGTTATCCGGTGGAGTTCGTAGGCAAAGAACGACGGGTGTTCTTGGAGGGTGAGGCCTATTTTTCGGTGACTAAAGATGCGGATATGCCGTTTCGGGTGGAGATATTGCAACAGACGGTAGAGGTGTTGGGAACCGAATTTAACGTGTCCGGGTATATGGATGAGGCGGCGATTTACACGACCTTGGTGACCGGAAAAGTAAAGGTGGCAACTGATAGCGGGGAAAATATGGTACTTGCACCTGGGGAACAGAGTATGTTGGATTGTCGGGACGGGCATCTTGACAAACGGGAGGTGGATGTAGAGAAAGTGATTGCTTGGAAAAAGGGAATGTTTATTCTTGAGGAGCAAACTTTGGAGCAGATCATGCAGAAATTTGCAAGGTGGTATGATATGGAGGTTGTGTACCGGGATGATGAGTTGAAAAACATTATCTTTAAAGGGGTCGTGCCGCGGTA